>JARDZI010000292.1 GCA_029240935.1 Clostridiales bacterium | reverse complement strand
TCTATCCAAAATATTACCCCTTTTTCTCAAAATAAAGTAGGAGGCGTGCTGTTCTGGGCATCACCTATATTGTATCAGCGCTACTCTTAGTAACCCGCCTCACTATCTAAAACACATCTTTAAAATTGCCTTTTCAACCCTTCTAAATATCCTTATTTAGTCACCTTGAATCTTAGCCTTATGAGTTACCTTGACCTTTTCCCTCTTAGCAAGGAAATTCACAAGCATTGGACACGCTATTGCTGTAACTATTATTGCTGCAGCAACCTGAACTGTTGCTACTGGTGCAATTGCTGCAAGGGATGGATCAACTGCAGCAAGAGCTGCTGGTGTTGCTGCTGCATTTCCTGCTGTTGTACCTATTGCAGCACCAATATGCGGGTTCTTAGCCTTAAGAAGCTTCATTGTGAAGTATCCACCATAGCCTGTAAGAATTGTGCATGCAACTCCAAGTATTATCCCAGGAATGCCTGCTTGAATAATCTGTCCAAAGTTTAGAGCTGCACCTAGGGGGAATGCAAAGAAAGGTATTAAAAGTACTGAACCTGGCTTAAGGAAATCTCTCAGTTCTTCATCAAGGTTTCCAAGTATAAATCCTATTAATATTGGAACTATTGTTGCAACAAGTGCCATAACCGGAACAGTTGCTATTCCTGTTATTCCAAATGCCAACATTGTAAAAAATGGACCATCGTTTAATGAAAGTATTGATACTGCCCCAACGTCTGTAGAATCTCCATATTCTCCTGCTAAAGCTGCATAAAGCCCTCCATTTGAATTAGTTAATGCTGTGATTATTACAAGTGGGGTTAAAGCAAACACTCCGTTGGGTCCCCATATTCTATTTACAATAATACCTAATCCAGCGCCTATAAGAAACTTTGATAGTGTTAGGGCTACACCTTTTATTAAGGGAGCTCCAGCCTGTTTGGCATTTATCTGTGCTCCATTGCAGAATAGAAATACTGCAAGTATCGGCATTGCGCCTGTCTTGAACAAATGTGTTGTAAATCCACCTATTCCTAATGCTTTAGGAAATAAAGTGTTGATTAGTGCACCTAATAAAAGTGGAACTATCATTAAACCCCCTGGAATTTTCCTAACGGTTTTTAAAATTCTCATTCCTATACCTCCTATTTTTTATGATTAATTGGATGATATACATATTGTTGGCTATAGAAACAAAGTATGATTCATAACGCAACTAAAGTTACATTTTTGCATCATACTTTGTTCTTTAATCCCTTAATGACTATTCTTTTCTTTTTACAATAATTCTATTCTTTTTTTTGATTATTTTAGCTTGCAAAGTTCTAAATCCCTAAGTCTGTTAGTATATTGGTAATGGAGTATATTTCCTCATATCCATGGATTTTTATATATTTTTGACTTTTAATGCAGAGGCAGGCATGGAAGCCTGCCACTACATTACCATCATTTTATATATTGTTGACTTTTAATATGATTTTCCCTATAATTAAGAAGTAATTTTAATTACAAATATAGTTCATAGGCATTAAAAATATACCCTCAGATTGGTTGTGTTATTATTGAAAATAGGGATTATAGACGGTCAAGGTGGAGGTATTGGTAAAAAAATAATAGAAAAAATAAGGAAAGCTTCATCCGATAAGTTTGAATTAATAGCTTTAGGAACGAATTCTTTAGCTACCTCAGGTATGATGAAATCTGGGGCTGACTTTGGTGCCACTGGTGAAAACCCCATAGTTATAAATAGTGATAAGGTAGATGTTATAATGGGTCCCATGGCAATAGTAATCCCAAACTCTATTATGGGTGAGATAACTCCGAAAATGTCATTTGCAGTTGGTAACAGTAATGCATTAAAAATACTTATTCCATTAAATAAATGCAATGTTGAAATACCAGGAACAAAAAATAAAAATATAAATGAATTATTGGATTCTGCAGTAGACGAATTACTGTTGTATTATAACACCAAGAAGGGTTAATAATCTTTCATGGTGTTTTATTATTTAAGGAGGCATAATATTATGAAAACAAGCACAAAAAGACTTACTTATTCAGCACTATTTTTAGCATTGGGAGTGATATTCCCACAGATATTCCATCTATTTGGTGGAACAGGACGTATTTTTTTACCAATGCACATTCCAGTTCTATTGGCAGGATTTTTTATAGGAGGAAATTCAGCAGCACTTGTTGGCTTTATTACAGTTCTGCTAAGTGCAGCTATTACAGGTATGCCTCAAGTTCCAATACTCTACTTCATGCTAGTTGAGGTAACAGTTTATGGCTTTGTAGCAGGTATTGCATACAAAAAATTTAAACTTAATGTATTTGTTTCACTTATACTGGCTATGATTTTTGGAAGACTTGCATTGGCCCTAACAGTATTTACACTTCAGCCATTGCTAGGTTTAAAATTATCACCACAAACCTATATGATAGGAGCTGTAGTTGAAGGTTTACCAGGTATTATAATTCAACTAATTTTCATTCCTATTATTGTATTCTCAATAGAAAGGGCAGGTCTTAAGTTTGATGAATCTAGAGCTCGCTAATCAATTATTAAAGGATTATAAAGCTACATGTATAATCCTTAAAAATGAGGAAATCATTTATACTTCAACTCATATTGGAGTTAAGCCATTACTTTTATTTTTAAACCAACAGGTAACCTTGGAAAAGGATGATAGGCTTACTTTAATTGACAAGATAATAGGCAAGGCAGCACTACTCCTTGCTGTAAAATGTAAAATAAATAGGATCTACACTCCTATTATAAGTGCTGAAGCACTTACAGCTGCTAAGCACTACAATATAGAATGGGAGGCTGACAGTATAGTTCCTCACATCATTAATAGAGAGGGTACTGGCAAGTGTCCAATAGAAGCATCTGTAACAGATACGATAGATTTAGATGAAGCATTTGATAATATAAAAGGTGCCATCGCCCAACTAATGAGAAAAGCAAATGGTTAATTAGTTAAGTAGTCATAATATTACCCCCAGATTACCTAGGGCTTAATTAAAAGCTTTCGAATAATCTGGGGGTTAATCATTGTAATCCTAATTAAAATGCTGCTTTAAAAATACTTAATACATCCTGTTTATCAAGAGGTTTAAAGTTTCCTACCTTGCCAAATCTAGTAGCTTGCTCTGCCATCTTTTCTAGTTTAACTTCTTCGATTCCAACTTCACTTAATTTTGAAGGGATTCCTAAAGAAATAAAATATTCTTTAGTTTTTTCAATAGCCATATTAGCTATTTGATATTTATCCTGATTTTCATCGATATTCCAAACATTAATCCCATACTCTACAAAGTTAACTAGTGTAGTTTCATCTAAAACATATTTCATCCAATGAGGTGTAAGTATTGCAAGACCTACACCATGGGTAATATCATAAAATGCACTTAGTTCATGCTCCATTGGGTGAACACTCCACTTGGATCCTTTTCCATAACTTAAAAGACCATTAATTGCAAGGCTTGAAGCCCACATTAAATTAGCCCTAGCTTCATAATTTTCTGGTTCCTCTATAGCAATTTTACCATATTTTATACATGTTTTTAAGAGTGCCTCAGCCATTCTATTTTGTAAATAGGCTTCCTTTGTCTTTTCAAAATATGCCTCAAAAATATGACTCATTATATCAGCTGTGCCAGCAGCTGTTTGATTTGCAGGTACTGAATATGTATATGTTGGATCTAAAATTGAAAATTTAGGAGCCATGTCTGGATGACCTGTACCTAGCTTCTCATTTGTATTCATATTTGTAATTACTGCAAAGGTATCCATTTCTGAACCAGTAGCAGATAGTGTTAATATGGATGCTATAGGAAGGACCTTAGCTATTTTCCCTGGATCAGTTACTATATCCCAGGGCTCTCCATCATAATAAGCAGCTGCTGCCACTACCTTTGCACAGTCAATGGAGCTGCCTCCTCCTATAGCTAATACTATATCTATAGAATTCTGCCTGCAAAGTTCAGCACCCTTTCTTACTGTTTCAATTCTTGGATTTGGTTCAACTCCTGAAAGCTCAAAGTAGCTAATGTGATTCTCATTTAAAATGCTGCTAACCTTATCATATATTCCGTTTCTTTTTATACTTCCACCACCATAAACTAGCAGCACCTTAGTGCCATATTTCTTTAATTGCTGTCCAAGTACATTGATTTTATCCCTTCCAAAGAAAATCTTTGTTGGAATTGAATACTCAAAATTTAACATATCACTCACTCCTTTTTTAAAATTTATCTGCAACTTTCTTTAAATACTTAACAAATTATCATTAAGTATGTTATTTTAACTCTATTATTTCATTTTATACTATTTTTCATATATATAAAACTACTATAAGCAATCTTATTCAAATTCTATAGTATATCAAGTTTCAATTTTCAATATCAATATAGATAATTTTTTTGCTCTGAAATTTTTAAGAGTTGTACCATTAAATTGAAAAGTAACAAGTATATAGGGAGGGCACTGAAAAACCTATGTTTTTTCAGTGCCCTCCCTATATACTTGGGGATTTAAAGTTCACATGTAGCCCTATAATCTATTTTCGAAACTTCTATT
>JARDZI010000291.1 GCA_029240935.1 Clostridiales bacterium | reverse complement strand
TTCAGTACCTCAGCTGTATAAGCGAAATGAGGACCCAAGCATTACAAAAATAAGAAGGCAAAGTCCACTCCATGGCTTTCAGAGTAGATTCTCAAATCCATATGAAGACAAGGCAATGCTAGAGAGCTTTGAGGAATTCAAGGGGGATGGCTTCTGGTTTGGAATTTTTATTATTGCATTTTCAATCTTCTTGTTTTTATACGGAGTTATATTGGAAAGTATTTATTTTTATATTAGGGGGGGAATATAATGTTGCCAGAACTACTTAAAATAGGCAAGCTTACGATAAACGGATATGGTTTTATGATATCTCTTGGAATTGTTGCAGCATTAATACTTGGAAATTACAGAGGACGTAAAAGAGGAATGAACACAGATATAATACTTGACATTGCCATATATGGAGTTATTGGTGGAGTCATAGGAGGAAAGCTCCTGTTTATGCTTACAGAGCTTCCATACATAATAAAAAATCCTGTTGTGATTAAGGATATGCTATCAGCAGGCTTTGTGCTCTATGGTGCAATATTAGGAGGAGCCCTTGGAGTTTATATTTTACTAAGAAGAAAAAAGATGAGCTTTATAAAATACTTTGATCTGCTAGCACCCTCGGTTGTATTAGCCCAGGGTTTTGGAAGAATAGGCTGTTTTTTTGCAGGCTGCTGCTATGGAAAGCCAACAAATGGACCCTTTGGAGTTATATTTAGAAACTCCAATTACGCACCAACTGATATTCATATCCATCCAACACAAATCTATTCAAGTCTTGGAGATTTTGCAATAGCAGGTATACTTATTTATTTTGCATCCAAACCAAGAAAGGACGGACAAGTTGGCGGATTATACATGATATTATACAGCATAGGAAGGTTTTTTATAGAGTTTTTAAGGGATGATCCTAGGGGAAATGTTGGTTTTTTTTCCACATCTCAATTTATTTGCATATTCATACTAATTTGTGGTATCATAATATATATGTTAGAAAAAATAAAAGCTCCTGCCTCTCATCACGAAAAAGTACAGCCTTAGCTGTACTTTTCGTTGTTTAGAAAAGTCATAACCAAATTAAAAAATAAAACAACATTATTATAATTATAATAATAATATAATCGTAGCGTTCGCTGCCCACAGCGAACCGGGGTATCAATGGTTATGGTAGATGGTACCTTCATTGATAGAATGTAATTAACCCCAGATGCCCTGTCTGCTGTAGGCAGCAGACGCTACAGCAAGAATAATATCACCTGCTAATTCTCTATAAAACCATACCTCCGGAGGATACCATCATGATAATTTGCGATCTAAAATCCAACAAAAAAATGTGCATAAGAAAAGCAGAACCTGGTGATGCTTCATATATAGTAAGAATGTCTGCCCAGATTGGGGGAGAAACTGATTACTTCACCTATGGAGAGGATGACTTTTATTTCACAGAGGAGCAGCAGAAAGCTTTCATTAATAATATAGGGGAAAAGGACAATTATCTTTATATAGTTGGAATAGTAGATAACAAAATCGTAGCCACACTCAGTTATCTGTCATCTACCAGGAGAAGGACGATGCACAGGGGAGACTTGGGAATAGGGGTATTAAAGGAATACTGGGGAATGGGAATCGGCTCAAGCCTTATTGATTATTTTTTCAAATGGGCTAGTTCAAATGCAGCTGTAAAGAAAATAGACCTTGAAGTTAGGGAAGATAACCTTAGGGCAATAAATCTCTACTTAAAATATGGGTTTAAAATAGAAGGAAGAATTTCAAGGGGCATGCTTATTGAAGGAAAATACTATGATTTATATTGCATGGGAAAAACTATAGGATAGGTGATAAATATGAAAAAGCTTTTATTGGTTAGCGGAGTGATATTAATGCTTTTGCTTACCTCATGTGTTGGAGGCAGGAAAAATGAAAAAATATTGAATATGGGATTCGATAAGGCAGTTATAGATAGAATAGTAATAGTAAACACAAGAGGTGGGGTAAAATACACCATAATAGATGATAAAAGCATTAATAGAATCAAAGGCATTATAGTTAGAGGAAGGGATGCTGAAACGGACATCAAACTTGACCCTGATTTTCTATTCGAATTTTATGATGGCAAAACAATCGTGGCATCATTTAACTATATTGCAGGTATTAGTGATAAGAAAACAGCCAACCTAGCAGAGGAGAATGGGGAACTCTACCATGTAAGCACAATGATAGAGGATGAATTTGTAAAGAGAATTATGAAATCCAATGTTAATAAAAATGTACCGGAATATTATATATCTTCAATAGAAAAGATTTTAGAGAGCAGCAATATCAAGGAGGGTTCTGAAGTAGTTGTAGACTTGAGCAAAGATTACACCGTAACCAAGTACATACTATCAGTTGACCAAAAAAGAATACTTGACAGTATAGACAAAAAAAAGGTTGATATAAAGCTCCCAGGAGAAACTGAAACCCAAGACTACACCATAAACGTCAGAACAGATAGCTACACAGACACCAAAAGCGAGAGCCTGGTATCTGTTACAGACAAAGACAAAGTAAAAACAGATTACTATCTAGAGGGAACCTTCGAATCTGGCAAGTGGAGCTACTACATTCGTTTCAAATAACCCCAATGATATAAATAACCCCCGTATCGTTCGCTGCCCACAGCGAAACATGGCATCACCGATTATATAGAAAT
The DNA here is from genome assembly GCA_029240935.1 of Clostridiales bacterium. Classification (GTDB taxonomy): domain Bacteria; phylum Bacillota; class Clostridia; order Clostridiales; family Caloramatoraceae; genus JARDZI01. The sequence continues at coordinate 1,905 of JARDZI010000291.1, read as the reverse complement.
CCTATATAAAAAGACAGGCTCATTCTACCTAGGGGACCATTGGTATGCTGTGGGCAGCATACCAACAGTTATTTTCCTCCCCACTCATTCATATACATAAAATATGAATACTTCCCAGGAGGATTAAAATTGAAACCAATCAAAGCCTTCACACTATTCATTATTGCCCTATGCACAGCCTTGGCAATATTATATCTTATCTTTCAAACAAAAAAGCTTGAAAGATACACAGGTATAATAGACTATGAAGATAAATGCTATATCCTATTTTCAACAGATGGTGGAAAGCTTAGTAACGGGAAAAGCATACAGGAAATACTAAGCTTCTCAGCAGACTTCTTAAAACAATCAGGAATAGATGCAGTAATGGTTGAAGAAACAAAAAACAATAAAATAAAAAGCAAAATCCTAGATTTAATGAAAAGGGACAGAAAATATATAATGATAGACATTAATCCCACAAACCTAATCACCAATGAAAATACTATCCTAATAAGATTAGGCAAAAAAGACAATGCAAAATACGAAACCAACCTGGAATACGCATCGAAGCTAAAAGAAACAATCACAAGTAAATACAGCACCATAAAAGTAAACCTCCTATCAGATTCAAAAAACAACTACAACCAGGATTTGGGCAACACAGCCATAAGACTAGACATCCCCCAAACCCTCTCCTACGAAAGTGCCAAAATACTAATGTCCTACATCCTAGAAACCCTAACCCAACTAGAATAAACCTCCTCTCAACCACCCAACCACCTGTAGGGGCGAACAGTGTTCGCCCGTCCCCAAAAGAATCCCCAAAAAACCCCTCTCAAAAAAATAAAAAATGCTCTCTGTTTAAAAATCTGTTAATAGGTTACAATATAACTAGAATTTCTAAAAGAGGAGTGATGCCCATGAAAGCACACGTAGATCAGGACACATGTATAGGCTGTGGACTATGTCCATCAATAGCACCTAGTGTATTTGAAATGAATGATGAAGGTAAAGCAAATGAGATTGTAGATGAAGTTCCAGCAGGTGATGAAGACGCAGCAAAGGAAGCAGAATCCAGCTGCCCAGTAAATGCAATAGAGTGTAAATAAGCGGTTATACCGCTTATTTTATTGCAATTAATATGAAACGCCACCTTGGTTCGTACAAAAATACTGTAGTGGCAGGTCTCTGCGCCTGCCAGGGCATCATCGCCCTTTATGATAATGTTCGTATCATGTGAATATACCCAAAGCAGAAGCAAGTCAGCCTTGCCACTACAGTTTCATCCTTTTTTGTGCCAGCATACTGGCCTGGGAGTTAATGTGAAAGTCAACGTAAAAGGCGTTGTCATCCTGAGCGTAGGGTCGAATCTTCCCATTCCCTCTTCCTAAAAATACAAATAATTGTAAATAAACTAATCACACATCAAAAATAAATACAAATAATTTCCAAATTAATGGAACAATTAATAAATATCTACAGTCTTAAATAATAGATTGACTCAATATGGTAATACTACCAAATAGTATCCAATAAAAATGATTGTCCTAAAAAAATATACTAACCCTATTTACAATAATTACCATATTGTGGTAAAATCGTAACATAGCTTTCTGGAAAAAATATGGTAAATGGGAGACTCAAATTGTCCACAAGATTAAAATGTATAACAACCCAAAAAGTGGAAATAATACCATAAGAGTGAAAGTAGAACATTAACCAGGCCTTAAGCTTATAAGCAAAGGGCTTTTTACGCCCTACTACTTACAATATTTGACAAACATAGTATATTATAACAATTATAATATAGAGCCCCATATTAACATGAAAGATGATCAAAATTCATCTTATAAATTACCAAATTTTAAATTCCGGGAGGAGGAGAAATTATGCAAAAACTTGCAAAGAAGCTTAGCGTATTCG
>JARDZI010000290.1 GCA_029240935.1 Clostridiales bacterium | reverse complement strand
ATCGGCTGTTTTTTCTGTATATTTAACTTTTCCTCATTAATCTGACAATTCATATATACATTCCCTCCCATCCAATATGTTGATCAATACTAATCCTCAAGTGTAATTGCACCTGTAGGGCATACTTTCACACATATACCACATGCTGTACACTTAAATGGTTCAACTAATTCCCCATGGATTCTCATTGATAGGGTTGGGCAAAAGCCAGCACATATATAGCAGCCAACACACTTCCCCTTATTTAATAGAACCGAACCGTTTTTAACCCTTGAAAGGGCTTCTTCAGAGCATACGCTTATACACTCTCCACACATATTGCATACATTAACAGGGTCATCAGACGTGTCAGAAATTCTTATTGCTGACTTCAATGGGTCATTCACTTTAAAAAAGGCTTTTGAGCATGCTTCTTCACATTTGTGACATTTTGTGCAAAGCTCTTGTTTTACAACAATCCTTTTCATTTAATCCCCCCCTAAATTAATATTTATTTTCTAGCTGCTTTATTAGCATTACATTCATATATTTACATACTAATTTAATTATATCATATTGGAAAAGCTCTTTGTCTATCCTTTATAAACTAAAATAATATATTCTATGTAAGCTATAAGTTCAATTATTTAATTTCTTTGAATATACATGTACTAATCATTTCTGGAGGCTTAAAATGAATAAAAGAAGTAAGGTTATTATAAAAATATTAGATATCATAATTTGTACATTTATATCCACAGGAATACTATTTGCAATAATTTATATTTCTCCATTTGGAAAATAACTTAAAATATATACACCACACTAAAGTTTAAAATTGTAGTGGCAGCTTGACCCGCTTCTGCCAACCCAATACAAAGTTCAAGGTAGGCAGAAGCAGATCGACCTGCCACTACATTCCACTGTTCATTTCTTATTAAGCTGCTATTGTAATAAGCTTATTTGTATAATTAAGCTTTAGTAATAAAGCTTCCTGATTTTCAGGGTCAACCTTCAATATTGAGTTTAAATAGACTATTGCTTTACCATAGTTAAGGTTCAAGGCTTCATTTTTTGCTGCAGAAATATTAATAGTTGAGAGGGCTGCTTTGCATTCCTTTATCTTCTCTTGAGCTGCATCATATCTTCTGCTGTCTTCTAAAATTACTTTTTCAAAGGCAGCTATTGCATTTTCATATTCCTTATTATAAAAAAGCTTTGCACCTTCGTCAAAGGAATGCATGGATAAATTCAACAAAACTGCTTTATCTATTAACTTATTTATCTCATCAGTTCCATTTTTACTATACTTTAAAGCATTATCAAAATTAAGTACTGCTTCTTCAAAATCTTCTTCAATAAAACACTCCTGGCCTTTTACTAAGTAATTATTATAATTATGATTATTATATGCCTTAACAGTAAGTGGAATTGAAACTGCTAGTCCACATAAAATCAAAACAGTTAATATTGTTTTCCTAGGCAATCTAATAATCCTTCTCAATTTTATCCCCCATTCAGTTTATGCTATTAGGTACTTCCATTATTTTTACTATTCGACATTTATTATACACTATTCGAAATAAAAATGAAACATTTTGTAAAAAATACATAAAAAAACCTAGTATTTTATTACCAGGTTTCAAATGTCCTGTTATATACTTTGTTCTAATGAAGCAGCTGCGTAATCAATTTCTATTTGCTTTTGCTCTCTAATTAGAATCATTGGGGTTTGTTGATTAGCTTGTCCAGCTGGATTATCCTTTATCATTCCCTTAAGTTCCTCCACTGAATATTGAATACTGCTTGATTTCCCAAGGATCTCAACTCCCAGGTCATTTGCATCTACAATCATACAGTCTACTCCAAGCTTTTCCTTTATCTCATCGCATACTTCATTTGGTTTATCCGGATTAAGAATACCCTTGTCCAAATAATAATCATAGGCATCTCTACAAAATCCATCAATACCCGATACACCGTTACCTGCAATTTTATAAAATACTCCCTTTACTCCAAACAGCTTTCCAATAGCTGCACAAAATGCTGCAAACAAAATACGCAAAAGTCCTGCATTATTTATAGCTATCTGCATCTTATATGGATTTCCAACAGACTCACCTGCAGGAGTAACATTAACAAACTTAGACAGGAATTTTGCAAAGAAGCTTAGTTTAATATCCTTTGCATTTAGAACTCTATTTTGGCACATTGCTATAATTTTTTCACTTATTGAAACTATGTCTCCCTCTTCATATATTGGAGTTACATATTGTTTTATTATTTCAATATAATTTTCATTTTCAGAAACGAAATGGGTCCTAATTGCATGTCTTAAAAAAGTTTTGTCTCCAACTTGTATTTCTACTTTTTTATTTTGATTTGCTACAAATTCAAATTTTATCTGTTCCATAAAAACCTCCTAATGCTTGTCCTTATATAACACTGAAAAATTCTATATGCATGAGGCAGGTATGTAACTCTGCCACTAGCTACCACGAGTATTTTACTCATCTATTTCTATTATACAGCTTAAGGCAGGTAATACAAGAATTTATACCAAAAATTTTTATTGTTAATACTTAGAAAAAGGATTTAAAAATGAAATCTCATAATCTCATGTGACTGGCACCAGTGGTATAGTAAAAAGGTTGACGAAAAATCGTCAACCTTTTTACTATCTTACTATAATATCACTAAATGTATATTTACCACCATCTACTGATTTAACCATTATTCTTGATCTTCCTCTTCCAATAATTGTTAGCAATATTTCTCCAGTGTTGCTGCCATCCTCTCTCTTTCTTGCTTCAACCTTAATAGCTGATTCATTACTCGAGGTTACAATGAAATCCTTGATTGTAGCATTCTCTGGTAAAACAACTACCTGTAACACTTTTTCTTTTGGTCCATTTAGATAAAGTACTCCAGATCTAAATGGTTTTCCACCACTATACATTAATATTTTGGTTACAGGTGTCTGAACAACATTTACAATACATATTGCCCTTTTATTACCATCCCTAGAGGTTGCAGTAATAGTTGCAGAACCTATTCCAGTTGCTGTTACCAAACCAGATTTTAAACCAACAACAGCTATATTTTCATTGGATGATTTAAATTCAACATCCTTAATCCCTGCATTTGAAGGTAACACATTTGCTTTAAGCTGTACTTTATTGCTGCCAGAATTTAGTACTAATGAAACAGATGTCTTATTTATTTCCACTCCAGTTACAGGTACAACATCCACAACACACTTTGCAGTCAAGTTCCAATATATTGATTTTGCTGTGATGATTGCTCTTCCTGGGCCATGTGCAGTTACAATAATTCTTCCTTCCTGATCAAATACAACAGAAGCTATTGCTGGTTTGCTTGAGTTCAATTCTAGCTCCTTAAGTATTGGTTCAGCACCATTTGGAGTAGTTTTAAATATTGGTTTTAACTCCAAAGTGTTCATAGGAACTGTGTTAGTCATAGTAGCATTTGATTTATCAAAGGAAACTCCATTTACAATTACATTTGCTACAACAACTCTGCATTGTGCTGTATATGCCCCATCCCTTGTTGTAGCAGTAATTAAAGCATATCCTATATTCCTCTTTGCTGTTACCCTGCCTGAAGCATCTACTTCTGCAATATTATTATCAGAGGATGTCCAGATAACATCTCTAAAGGTTGCATTCCTTGGTGATATTGATGAATGAAGGTTTCCCCTACTCCCCGGTTTTATTGTAAGTACATTTTTATTCAAGGTTATGCCTGTTACAAAAACAACCTTTCCTGATGGAGTAACATAAACATTACACGAAGCTTTAAACTGTCCTTCAACGGTTTCTACGGTAATTTTAGCAATTCCAGTTGACACTCCCCTAACATTGCCTTCATTGTCTACCACTGCTACCCTCTCATCATCACTTGTCCATATAAGCTCCCTATTTGTTGCAGTTTCTGGAAGAACTGTAGGGATAAGCCTAGTTGTGCCCTTAGTCTTAATTACTAGCTTACTCTTATCAAGTGTGATTCCTGTTACTGGTGTGGTTGGGTCTGGAAGCTTTATAATCTCAGCAGTATTTCTAACCCTTATTCTATGACCTGCTGCATCCTCGGATGCTAGTCCAATGGCACTTACCATGTCACCAACCTTAATATTTGGATCCCATTTACCAAGCATATCAGGATTATCTGTTCCGTCTCCTATATATCCATTTACATATACCTTTGCAACTCCTGAGCCATCATCAATATATAAGGAGTTATCTCCACCTGTAGTGTTTATACCTGCAACCTGACCTTGAATTACTACAAGCCAGCCCTCATTTTCTTCAAGCATTGAAGCACCTGTTGTCATTGTTATTGGCTGTGCAGGGTTTGGATTACTGTCTAAGATTTCAATATCAAGGTTTTCGTTCTTTATCTGTATTTGTGAGTCTCCTTCATATTGTCCAACCCTACCTGTTACACGGATTCTTGTTCCAAGAGGAATAGGCTTTGAAGATACTCCAAATATTGTTAATCCACCTGTTTCATCCTGAACATAAATAACATCAAAGAAGGAGTTGTTTGTTCCTACTCCAACAGACTCTGCTGTAACTATTCCCTCAACCTTGAACTTCCTACCTAATTG
>JARDZI010000289.1 GCA_029240935.1 Clostridiales bacterium | reverse complement strand
GAGTGATGGTAACAATACTTGCACCATTAAGTTCATCTGTTGAGGATATAGGACAGGTTATGAGGGAAGTAAATGAAGCTTGTAATGAACTGCAAATAGATGTACTTGGAGGCCATACTGAAATCACAAGTGCTGTAAATCGGATGGTTTTATCTATTACTGCCATTGGAAGGGGTAAAAAAGAGCAGGTTGTAACTACAGGAGGAGCAAAAATAGGAGATGACATTATTGTAACAGGTTTTGCAGGAACTGAGGGTACAGGAATTTTATCAAAAAAATATAGTGATTATCTACTTACTAAATTGCCAGCTGATATTATCGATATGGGAAAAAATATGCTGAAAAGTATTAGTGTGGTTGATGTGGGTATGTTAGCAGGACAATTTGGAGTAAATGCAATGCATGATGCAACTGAAGGGGGAATACTTGGAGCCATATGGGAGGTAGCGGAAGCATCTAATAAGGGTATGTATATTTATGAAGAGTGTATACCTATAAAGAAAGAAACAATCAAAATATGTGCTGCTCTTAATATAAATCCATATAGGTTAATATCAAGTGGGTGTATGATAATTACATGCAGTAATGGTATAGGACTTTGTAATCTATTGAGTGAAAATAGTATAAGTGCTAGTATAGTTGGAAGAATAACTGAAGATAATAAATTAATGAATTCTGGAGGATTAGAAGGTGAGGTTGAGCCCCCAGAATCAGATGAAATATATAATGTGAAAATAGATTAAGCAAATATGTTTTGGAGGTAAGAATATGGTAAGAATAGATGGTAGAAAAAATAATGAAACAAGGGAAATTAGGATAACCAGGAATTATATAAAACATCCACAGGGTTCTGTATTAATAGAGTGTGGAGGTACAAAGGTAATATGCACAGCTATAATTGAGGATAGGGTACCTTCGTTTTTGAAGGGAGCAGGAGAGGGGTGGATAACCTGCGAATACGGAATGATTCCAGGTTCAACACAGACAAGGAAGTCAAGGGAATCCTCGAGGGGTAAGGTAGATGGAAGAACAGCAGAAATACAAAGATTAATTGGAAGGGCATTAAGGTCTATAGTTGATCTGAAAAAGTTAGGGGAAAAAACAATATTAATAGACTGTGATGTTATTCAGGCAGATGGTGGAACTAGAACTGCATCCATAACAGGTGCATTTGTTGCACTTGTAGATGCAATTAATAGTATTGACAGGGTTAATAGGTTTAATTGCTATCCAATTAGGAATTTTGTATCTGCTATTAGTGTTGGTATTGTAGAAGAAGAGATATTATTAGATCTATGCTATGAGGAGGACTCAAATGCAAAGGTTGATATGAATGTTATAATGACAGATCTTAATCAGTATGTAGAAATCCAGGGTACAGGAGAAGAAGGCCCATTTTCAAAGGATGAAATGAGCAGGCTTTTAGCTATGGCTGAGGAGGGTATAAATAAGTTGATAAGCATTCAAAAGCAAAGTCTAGGAGATGCAGCTTCTAGAATTGGAGAAGTGGAGGCTTGTGTCAATGAAAACTAGCGGGAATAGATTAATTATTGGGAGCAACAATGCTCATAAGATAGATGAGATAAAAAACATATTAAAGGATTTGAATTATAATATTCTCTCCTTAAAGGAAGCTGGTATTGATATAGAGGTAGAGGAAAATGGAAGTACCTTTGAGGAAAATTCATATATTAAGGCAAAGGCTATACTTGATTTGGCCGGAGAAGCTGTTCTCGCAGATGATTCCGGATTAGAGGTATTTGCTCTAAATGGAGCACCAGGAGTGTATTCTGCCAGATTTGCAGGGGAGCATGGTAATGATAGGAAGAATAACGATAGGCTGCTAGAGCTATTGAAGGATGTGCCCGATGAAAATAGAGGAGCAAGGTTTGTTAGTGCAATTGTACTACTAACACCTGATGGTAATAAAATTGTAGGGAAAGGCTATGTAGAAGGAAGAATTGGATATGAAGAAAAGGGCACAAATGGATTTGGATATGATCCATTGTTTTTTGTTCCTGAATTAAATAAGACATTTGCAGAATTGACTTCTGATGAGAAGAATAATATAAGCCACAGAAAAAATGCCTTAGAGGATTTAAAGAGAAAACTGCTGGGAGAGTAAATGGTTGTAGTTAATAAGAATACATATTAAGCAGCTACATAATAGTAGAAAAAGTGCGAATTAAAGAAATTTATATTTTATTTAGGAGGTTACTATGGGAAAAGCAATGTCTGAAATGTCGTTAGAAGAATTGTGGGAACTATTTCCAATTATTTTGAAGGAACATAACCCTTCTTACAAAGAATGGTACTTAGCAGAAGAAGATGAAATAGTTAATGCGATAGGTGAAAATAGCATAAAGCGAATAAATCATATTGGAAGTAGTGCTATTGAAGGATTAGTTGCCAAACCAACTGTAGATATTTTGTTAGAAATTGATTGCAACAGTGATATAGAGCAAATAAAGCATAAATTAATTAATGCTGGTTGGATATTAATGACATTTGAAAGCAAACCAAACTTCCAAATGTCATTTAATAAGGGTTATACTCCAAATGGTTATGCTGAAAAGGTTTTTCATCTTCATGTTAAATTTTTGGGAGATCGGAATGAATTATATTTCAGAGATTATCTTTTAATTCATAAAGAAGTTGCTGATGAATATGGTAAACTTAAATTAGGACTGATAGAGAAATATGAACATGACCGAGATGGATATACATATGCTAAAACTGATTTTATTTCGAAATATACGAAAATGGCAAGAGAAGAGTTTAGCGATAGATATTTGCCAGTATTAAGTGTTAAACCTTAGTTATTTCACAATTTTCCTATAGAATGCATTAAAAAAGAATATGACATATTAAAATTGTGAATAGGAATTTAAAGGAGATTTAAGATATGCCTAAGATTAGAAAAATATATTCGGAGAATAGTGAATTTCAACTTATTGAGGTTTTGAAGAGAAATAGAGAAAAAAGGAATAAGCTCGGCGAGTTTTTTGTAGAAGGTGTGAAGTCAATTAATTATGCAATCCAAAATAATTGGCATATAAATTCCTTTATATACTCCAATGAAAAACCATTGTCAGAATGGGCAAATAATGTGCTGAAAAATTCTAATGCAGATATACATTTTGAACTTCCAGCAAAGCTTATGGATAAGCTTAGTGAAAAGGATGAGGATTATTCTGAAATAATTGCTGTAGTCAAAATGCCTGATAATGATTTATCACGAATCAATATAAAGAAAGATATGCTGGTTGTTGTATTTGACAGGCCTTCAAGTCATGGAAATTTAGGTACCTTGATCCGTTCCTGTGAAGCCCTAAGGGTGGATGGGTTAATTATAACAGGTCATGCTGTAGATTTATATGATCCTAAAACAATTAGGGCAAGTATGGGAACATTCTTTACAATTCCTACGGTTAGACTGGAGTCTCATAATGAACTCTTACCATGGATAAAGGATATAAGAAATAAATTTAATAACTTCAAGGTCATAGGATCAACCTCAAAGGCAGAAGCTTTGATTGAGGAAATAGACCTAGCAAACCCAATGCTACTATTAATAGGAAATGAAACCTATGGGTTAAGTAACAATTATAAAGAAATTTGTGATGAACTTGTTAAGATACCTATGTATGGGAAAATTACATCCTTTAATGTTGCATGTGCAAGCTCAATTATGTTATATGAAATAGATAAACAAAGAAGAATGGTGAACATATAGCAAGATTAACTACATTATTAGTAGAGGGGGGAGACCTGGTGAGAATAGGTGTTGTTAGTGATTCACATGGGAATCTATGCACCCTTGATAAGACATTGTCTTTAATGGGAAATTTGGATATGATAATTCATCTTGGTGATGATTATAGGGATATTATCAAACTAAATGATAAATATAAGAAGAATATTGAATATGTTACAGGCAATAATGATTATAGCAGGGAACCTATATATGATAAGGTAATAAATGCAGAGGAAAAGAGAATATTTATAACCCATGGGCATAAGTATAGCGTATATTATGATTTATATAGACTTCAGTTTAAAGCTCAGGAAGTGGATGCAGATGTAGTTTTGTATGGTCATACACATATACAGAGCCTGGAGGATTATAATGGGGTTATTTATCTGAATCCTGGAAGCACATCATTACCAAGGGATCATAAGCCTGGAGGATTGGTTCTTGAGATAATTAATGGAATAATAGAGTGTAATTTCATTAGATTGAACATATGAAACATATAGAGATTCATGGCATATATTGCAATCCTGAAGGTCTACCAAGTATAGAATTAAACCTCTACATTTGGAAGGTAAAATGTATTAATTTTCTATTGACGATTAACATAACATATTGTATACTATATAGTGTCGCTGATGTTGGGTTGTAATTAATATATCGGGGTGTAGCGCAGATGGGAGCGCGCGTGGTTTGGGACCATGAGGTCGCAGGTTCAATCCCTGTCACCCCGACCACTATTTAACAGCCAAATGTTTATTGACAACATGTTTAAAGGTGATATAATGTTATTACTGATGGATATGCGGGTGTAGCTCAGTGGTAGAGCTCCAGCCTTCCAAGCTGGTCATGTGGGTCCGATTCCCATCACCCGCTCCAAATATGCGCCTTTAGCTCAGTTGG
>JARDZI010000026.1 GCA_029240935.1 Clostridiales bacterium | reverse complement strand
AGAACTTCATACAATGGAGCAGGAAGTATCCCAGGGTGGATTAAAATGGGGTTCCATAAAGCATGAAGGAAGACAACTTTTTAGTCAACAGGCACAGGATCCTGTGGATATAAAGTTTGAAAGCATATCCCAGGAAATCCAGCAGCAGTATCCAACATTAATATATGATGGACCATTTGCTGAGAATGTATTAAATATTAAGCCGAGAATTATTTCAGAACCAGAAATTACATTGGATAAGGCAAAATCAATTGTAAGCGATATATTAGGCAAGGATAGAGTAGATAGCATGAGTATTTATAGTGATAAAAGCGGGTCCACAATTCCTGTTTATGCAATAAACGTTAAAATGAAGGGGAGAAAGGATGGCAATGTAAATATTGACATAAGTAAGAATGGTGGAAAGGTTGTATATATGCTTGATGCAAGAGAGGTTGGAGAGGATAAGTTAAGCATTAAGGATGCAACAAGCAAAGGAGCAAAATTTTTAGAGGAGCATGGATATAAGGATATGATACCTTCCTTTGTTCTGAAATATGATAGTGTTGCCCTAATCAATTATGTATTTGTTAAAGATAAGGTTGTGGTCTATCCTGACCAAATTAAAATTAAGGTAGCATTAGACAATGGAGAGATAGTTGGAATCGAGTCACAGCATTATCTAGTTGCCCATTATGATAGAGAAATACAAAAGGCTAGGATAAACATGGATACAGCGAAAAATAGTGTTAGTAAAAAGTTAAAAGTTAGAAACATAAGAATGGCTATAATACCACTTGAATCCATGAGAGAGGTATTTTGTTATGAGTTTTATGGAGAATATAATGGAGAAACCTATATAATTTACATAAATGCATTGGATGGAAGCGAGGAAAGAATACTTAAAATTCTAGAAACCCCAAATGGAGAACTAACTATGTAAATATTTCATTTCATATATAAATTATTTTTGGAGAAAATAATAAAGACATATATGAAGAGCAGCTTGGGTGCATATTGTTTGAGCAGCATTTAATTGCATAAATTCCATTTATATTATCCCTTTTAAAATTCATGGGTTAGGTAGAAAAATCTATCAATCTCAAGGAGGGGTATGTATGAGCAAGCGTCGCAGCGTAATGTCTGAGGGATTTAAGGAAGAGCTTGCAAAGGAAATTGGGATTTATGATACAGTTCAAAGAGATGGCTGGGGAGCAGTATCTTCTAGAGATTGTGGCAATATTGTAAGTGCTGCCATAAAATACGCAGAAAAAGTTTATGAGCAACAAAATAATGGTTAATTAAAAGAGGAGCCGACCAATGGTTGGCTTCTCTTTTTTGAATATTTACAAACAAATTATATTAGTATATTATTAATTAAGTGTACTCCAAATGTACACCCAAATATTACTTCTAGGATTCAGTGTATAAGAAATATAATATAATAGGTGACAAACCATAGATTAAGAAGCTTCAAACATATTTGATATAGCTAATAAAGGCAGGGGATTAATTTGGATACAAGACCTATTGGGATATTCGATTCGGGTATCGGAGGATTGACAGTTGTAAAAGAGGTTATGAAAATACTTCCAGGTGAAGATATATATTATTTTGGAGATACTGCAAGAGTTCCTTATGGAAATAAATCGCCAGAAACCATAACAAAGTTTTCATTTCAAAATACAAGGTTTCTTATTGACAAGGATGTAAAGGCAATTGTTATAGCATGTAATACAGCCTCGGCTTTTAGTATTGATAGTGTTAAGGATAACTTTAGCATACCTGTTTTAGGAGTTATTGAACCTGGAGCATATGCTGCAGCTAGAGAGACAAAAAGCGGAAAAATTGGTATAATAGGAACTGAGGGAACTATTGCAAGCAGGGCATATGAAAAGGCTATTAAAAAGCTTTTACCTAATGCAGAGATTTTGGGATGTCCTTGTCCACTATTTGTTCCTTTAGTTGAAGAGGGATGGGCTGGCAGTAAGGTATCCTATCTTGTTGCAGAGGAATATCTTGAACCTTTAAAACGTGCAGGGGTGGACACATTGGTTATGGGATGTACACATTATCCTCTATTAAAAAAGGTTGTTAGGGATGTTATGGGACCAGATGTAGCCCTAATAAATCCTGCAGAAGAAACAGCTATAGATTTAATGAAAGTACTTGCTCAGCATAATCTTCAAAGTGAATTAAAGGATAGGTCTCACTATAAATATTATGTAAGCGATAACCCAGACAAATTTTCAAAGGTGGGAGGAAACTTTTTAAACAAAGAAGTTTTCAACATTGATAAGATAGATATAGAAAGATATTAAGTAGAGTTACTATGAAAGGGGAATGGAAATGAATAGGAAAGTACTAATCTCGGTTAAAACAGTTCAATTTTTAGATGGACAACCTGAAGAAATAGAACTGATAACTGAGGGTGAATATTATAAAGATGGTAATGAATACTTTGCATCCTATGATGAATCAGAGATTTCTGGTATGGAGGGTACAAAGACTACAATGAAAATTGAAAATGATGCATTAGCCATAATAAGACAGGGCACAACAAACTCCAATTTGATTTTTAAAAAGAATTTAAATCATGTAAGTCTTTACAGCACACCATATGGATCACTAGAGGTAACTGTAAAACCAAGTAAGGTAGCAATAGACATTAGTGAAACCGGTGGCAAGGTTGAGCTTGCATATATAATGGAGGCATCAGGAATTGAACCTATGGATAACACTTTAGAACTAAATATTAAACAGATTAGCTAGGCATCCTTAAAAGGGTGCTTTTTTTTGGAGAAAGGTTGATTCTTGTTTTAGGGAAAATGGGTCACAAATCGTCTATATGATAACTAAAACAATTTAACTACTTGTGTTGTATGGGTGAACAGTGTTCACCCGCAAGTGGGTACTTTGATATGAGAATATTCTCTATACATGGTACCCCACGGGCGAACACTGTTCGCCCCTACATTGAGAGTAGCAGTTAGCATGACGCACTACCCCGCTGTTATGTATTTGCCTAAGGTAGATAACTAAATAACATAAATTGCATCAATAAGCTAATATATGATATGATGTATGTGTGCACAAATATTTGCAGATAGTGCATAAATTTCGGCATGGTTATGGAGGTAGGCTGGATGTTTGATGAAAGAGTTATTGAAATGCTAAATTTACTTGATGAGGGTATATCAGTAATTGATACAAATGGGAAAATAGTGTTTTGTAACAAAAAAGCAGCTTTGCTTGACAATATAGACATTGAAACAGCAACAGGAAGGCATATACTTGAGGTATATCCTTCATTATCGGATAAAACAAGTACATTACTTAATGTGTTAAATACAGGCCAGGAGATACATGATAATTTACAGACCTTTCAAAACTATAAGGGTGAAAAAATAACTACAATAAATACTTCAATTGCAATGAGAAAAAGTAAAAAAATAATTGGGGCACTTGAAATATCAAGGGATATTACTCAGGTTAGAAAGCTGACCGAGGAAGTTGTGGATTTGAAAAATGAACTTATACACAGTAAAAGCTATAATGATGTAAATATTAGTAATAAGGGAACAGTAGTAAAGAATCCAAGAGATAAACAATTAGCTAATAAAATAAAAGGGTATACATTTATGGACATTATTGGACAGAATAGTGAAATACTTATGCTTAAGGCATATGCGCTAAAGGCGGCAGGTGCTTCCTCACCAGTACTGATTTATGGAGAAACAGGGACTGGAAAGGAGTTGTTTGTACAGTCAATACATAATTCAAGTTCAAGAAAGAACAAACCCTTCATAGCTCAAAACTGTGCAGCTCTGCCTTCCACACTACTTGAAGGCATTTTGTTTGGGACTGTGAAGGGAAGCTTTACAGGAGCAGAGGATAGACCAGGTCTATTTGAGCTGGCTGATGGAGGAACTCTATATTTAGATGAATTAAATTCAACCCCCCTTGATTTGCAGGCAAAGCTTCTTCGAGTTCTTCAGGATGGGGTTATAAGAAGGGTTGGAGATGTTAATGAGAGGTTAGTGGATGTAAGAATAATAGTTTCTACTAATGTTGACCCAGAGCAGTGTGTCGCAGAGGGAATAATCAGGAAGGATCTTTACTATAGAATAAATGTAATCTCACTTAAAATTCCTGAGCTTAAATTCAGGAAATCCGATATACCGATTCTTGTTGAGCATTTTATAACAAAATACAATCAAAAGCTTAACTTAAAACTTAAGGGCATAACGAGACCAGCAATGGAAAAAATAATTTCCTATGATTGGCCTGGTAATGTAAGGGAGCTTCAACATATTATTGAGGGACTGATGAATATGAAGGAGTCTGAATATATAGAATATGAGGATTTACCAGAATATATTAAAAACAATGAAAATAAATCGATTTTTGAAATCCTTGAGGAAAATGAGAAAGGTATTATTCTAGATGCAATGAAGCTTTGGAAGAATAACATTTCAAAAACCGCTGACTATCTCAGCATTCCGAGACAGACACTTCAATATAAAATTAAGAAATTTCGAATAAAATAATGCCCAAAATTCGGCAGTAAAAATGTCCTAGCCACATGAGATATCACATTTGTGGGATGATGCGTCGCAGGATGACAATGTCTGGAACCTGCCTTCAATGCTGGGGCGAACAGTGTTCGCCTGTGGGGTACCAGGATTTTGCACTATGCCTGTATCATAATACGCACTTGCGGGCGAACACTGTTCGCCCCTACAACACAATGTAGTTAAATTGTTTCAGTTAGCATATAGACGATTTGCGTCCCAGCCTTCCTACAATGCGCCAAAAAAATTCCCATTTTTATTATTGGCATGCTTTTTGCGTATATAAATGGCATGAAATAAAAAGGGGGATTTTAATATGCAAAAAGGATGTCCATTCGGAACACACAGAGTAATTGAACCAAAGGGAGTATTACCACAGACAGCTTTAAAGATAGACAATAATATGGAAATATATGATAATGAAATACTTATTGACGTTAAGACTCTTAATGTTGACTCTGCAAGCTTCACTCAGATAGAGAATCAAGCTGGAGGTAACGAAGAAAAAATTGCAGAAATAATGAAGGGAATTGTTGCAGAAAAAGGGAAGCATCAAAACCCTGTTACAGGTTCAGGTGGAATGCTTAGAGGGGTTGTAGAGAAAATAGGTCCTGCACTTGAGGGTAAAATAGACTTAAAGGTTGGGGACAAAATTGCTACACTTGTTTCACTTTCACTTACTCCACTTAGAATAGACAAAATACTTAAAGTTAAAAAGGATATTGACCAGGTTGATATAGAAGGAAAAGCAATTCTGTTTGAAAGCGGAATATATGCAAAGCTTCCAGAGGATATGCCTGAAACTCTTGCACTTGCAGCATTAGACGTTGCAGGAGCACCTGCTCAAACTGCTAAATTGGTAAAGCCAGGGGACACTGTATTAATACTTGGCGCAGCAGGAAAGAGTGGTCTATTATGCTGCTATGAGGCAAAGAAAAGAGCTGGAGTTACTGGAAAGGTTATTGGTTTTGCACGAAAAGGTAAATCACTTGATAGATTAAAAAAGACTAGCTTCTGTGATGTGATTATAGAAGGGGATGCAACACAGCCTGTGGATGTTTTAAATAAGGTATTTGAAGTTACAGGTGATAAATTTGTTGATATTGCAATAAATGTAGTAAACATACCAAATACAGAAATGTCAACAATCCTTCCAGTTAGGGATGGAGGAATTGTTTACTTCTTTAGTATGGCTACAAGCTTTACAAGGGCAGCTCTTGGGGCTGAAGGAATAGGCAAGGATGTTAACATGATTATAGGAAATGGATATACAAAGGGACATGCTGAGATAACACTTCAAGAATTAAAGGAAAGCAAAGAATTAAGAGATATATTCCAAGAACTATACGTTTAATTAATTTTAGGCAGGCGTGGAAGCCTGCCACTACTTCACTAACGGGCAGGTATGGAAACCTGCCCTTATACCATATGTAACCACAACATAGGGGGGAATAGTTTAATGAGAAATTATAAGGAAATAGAGCTATGGAAGGACGTTACTGAGGAAGAGTGGAACGACTGGAAGTGGCAAACTAGAAATAGAATTACAACTGTAGAAAAGCTTAAAAAGGTTATTAACATACAGCCAGAGGAGGAGGAGGCAATTGATAAGTGCCTTAAAACTCTTAGAATGGCAATAACACCCTATTATGCTACATTAATGGACCCAGATGATCCACAGGATCCTATAAGAAAGCAAGCAGTTCCAACTACTTCAGAACTAAACTTTTCAAGTGCGGATATGGCAGATCCACTTCATGAGGATGGAGATTCACCAGTTCCAGGCTTGACTCATAGATATCCAGACAGGGTGCTGCTTTTAATAACTGATATGTGCTCCATGTACTGCAGACATTGTACAAGAAGAAGGTTTGCAGGACACACAGATGGAGCAATGCCAATGGATAGAATTGATAAGGCCATTGAGTATATTAGAAATACACCTCAGGTTAGGGATGTACTATTATCAGGTGGGGATGCTCTTTTAGTATCAGATGAGATACTTGAGTATATAATAAAAAAGCTTAGGGAAATTGACCATGTTGAGATAATTAGAATTGGATCAAGGACTCCTGTTGTTAACCCAATGAGAATTACTCCCGAATTAGTAGGTATGCTTAAAAAATATCATCCAATTTGGTTAAATACTCATTTTAATCATCCTCTTGAAATTACAGAGTACTCAAAAAGGGCATGTGAGATGCTTGCAGATGCAGGAGTACCACTGGGAAATCAGTCAGTTTTGTTAAGAGGAATAAATGATTGTGTTTATACCCAAAGGGAGCTTGTTCATAAACTTGTTAAGATTAGGGTAAGGCCATACTATTTATATCAGTGTGATCTGTCCCAGGGAATAGAACACTTTAGAACTAAGGTTTCAAAGGGAATAGAGATAATTGAAGGTCTAAGAGGACATACCTCAGGCTTCTGTGTGCCAACATTTGTTGTTGATGCTCCTGGAGGAGGAGGCAAGACTCCTGTTATGCCACAATATATCATAAGCCAGTCACCAACAAAGGTAGTGTTAAGAAACTTTGAAGGAGTTATTACAACCTATACTGAACCACAGTATATTGAGGAACCATGCAGCTGTGAGACTTGTAAAGATTCTCACACAACAGGAGTTTCAATGCTGCTTGAAGGAGACAGGTTGAACTTTGAACCTAATTATCTTGAAAGAAAAGAAAGAGAATCAAAGATACAACATTAATTGTAGTGGCAGGCTGACCTGCTTATGCGCTGGCACAAAAAATCATGTAACTTGTAGGGGCGAACAGTGTTGGCCAGAGGGCACTATGAATTAGGCTATCCCTGCATCATGGTGCATAAATCGGGCGAACACTGTTCGCCCCTACGGGTAGGCTGAATGTTGGAGTTTTATATTAAGCTTAAGTAAGGTTGCCAGGAGGTGAAAATATGAACTTTTTAGATATACTTAGAAATAATACAACCATTGGAATAATAGGAACGGGGAAAAATGCAGGAAAGACTGTTGCATTAAATGAGTTCATAAATATAGCCTCAAAACACTCAGTTAGGATAGGAATAACCTCCATAGGCAGAGATGGAGAAAGACAGGATATAGTGACCTTTACAGAAAAACCTCCCATATTTGTTCCAAGGGGAACTTTTGTTGCAACTGCAGAGATGTGTCTTTCAAATTTCGATACTGAATATGAGATAATAGATATTACACCTTTTCAGACAGCCATGGGACGAGTAATTATTTGTGAGGTAGTTGAGGATGGCTTCATTGAAATAGCTGGACCTGATAGCAATAGTGAGATTAAGAGGGTATGTGGCTTTATGAGGGATATTGGTGCAGACAGAATTTTAATTGATGGGGCATTGAATAGAAAAACATTGGCATCTCCAGCTGTGGCTGATGCAGTAGTATTATCTACTGGTGCAGTGCTTTCAAGAAGCATGGAGGTTACAATCCAGAAGACAAAGCATTATGCTAAAATGCTTTGTCTTGAAAAGGTTAATGATGATATTGAAACTATATGCAGGGAAGCGGCTGGGATGGGAGTCGTTTCATTTATAGATAAAAATAAAAAAATAATTAATACTAAATATATAACAGCTTTAGGATGTGGAAAACAAATAACAGGAGAAATAAAGCCTGAATATGAGTATGTGGTGCTGCCTGGAACTTTAACAAGCAGCTTCATAAAGTCAATAAGAGATGTATTAAAGGAAATAAATATAAAAATAGTTGTTATGGATGGAACTAAAGTGTTTTTGGATGCTATGGATTACAAGACCTTTGAAAGACTTGGAGGAAGGATACAGGTGGTTGATTCTATTAACCTTGCTGCAGTAACAGTAAATCCCTATTCTCCAGAGGGATACTGCTTCGATCCAGTTATTTTTGTAGAAGCAATTAGAGAAGCTCTTTATCCAATAGATGTATTTGATTGTATGCAGGGAGGATGCTAAATGGATTTTATGAATTCTCATACTATAGAGAGTGTTGGTATGGAATATATATTTAATATGATTTCTCCTAAAAGCCCCTATGGCTTGGAAAGCAAGAGAAGTATGACTGCATATAAAAGAGGGGATGAGTCTAAACTTCAAGAGGAACTAGACAATACTGAAAAGCTTATAGAATTAATTAGAAAATATCCTGTAGAGTTTAATAAAATTAAATTTATACTCATGAATTTTAAAGAAATAAAAACATCACTTAAAAGAGTAGAAAATAGTATTTCAATAGATGAGGTTGAACTATTTGAAATAAAGAATTTTATTTTAAACATAAAGGATATTAATATAGTTCAGAAAAGGCTTCCTTCAATACCAGAAAAGCTTAATCCATGTAGAAATTTTGAATTAGAAGAGCTATTTGACCCAGAGGGTAGGGATAATAGAACTTTCTATATATATGATTGTTATTCAGAGGAGCTAAGGTACATTAGAGAAGAAAAACGGAGACTTCAAGGCTTGTATGATGGAGAAAGAAAAAGATTAATGAAGCTTGTTGAAGGTATTATTGGACTTCCCCTGAGGATAAGTGGGGAGGTTATGGTTCATAAATCTGACAAGGACACCTTGGAAAAGGCAATGAATTGCCCATACCTTCTGGAGGATTCATCAACTATATTGTCCCTAACCTTCAGACTTAAAAAGAGTGATGATATAAATAGGCTTTTAGATGAAATTGAGGATTTGAAGCTTAAGGAAGAACAGGAAGAATATATAGTTAGAAGGAATTTAAGCCTGGAGATTAAAAAGAATATTGATTCCATAAATGAACAAATAAGCCATATTGCATATTTGGATTTACTTCTTTCAAAGGCAGAATTTGCATTGGAAATCAATGGTACAAAGCCTGTAATAGGAGAGGATTTGTGCTTTGTTTTAAAAGGTGGAAGACATTTAAAGCTGGACCAAATATTAAAATCTCAGGATAAACAATTTATTCCATTGAATTGCAGCCTAAAATCCGGAGTAACCATTATTACTGGGGCAAATATGGGTGGAAAAACTGTAAGGCTGCAGTTATTAGGAATGCTTCAGGCCATTGCACAATTTGGACTCTATGTACCTGCTGAGAGTTTTAAAACCTGTATAATGGATTTCATATATTTTTCTATTGGGGATATGCAGTCAATTGACTCTGGACTTTCAACATTTGGAGGAGAAATATCCGGAATGATAGATATTATGAACCTTAGACAGTACAGGGGACTTATTTTAGTAGATGAGCTTGCAAGGGGTACAAATCCAGAGGAAGGCTATGCAATTTCAAGGGCAATTGTAAGATATCTTAAGGACAAGAGTTCTATAACTCTGTTCACGACTCATTTCTCAGGGATAACCAATGAGGAAGGGATAGAGCATTTAAGGGTTAAGGGACTGAAAAGGATTGATTTTAATGAATTAAAGAGGGAATTAGAAAGCAAAAATGTTGGCATGGAGCAGGTTCAAGATTATATGGATTTTACCCTAGAAAGGGTTGAAGGAGATTATGACGTACCTCGTGATGCCATAAATATTGCAAGGCTAATGGGGCTTGATGAAACAATATTGAATTGGGCAGAAGAAATACTGGTTTCAGGAAGGGAGAATAATTATGAGCAAGTTAAATTTAGATCCGAGCTTAATAGCTAGAGGAAGGGAAGCAGCAGGGAAAATAGCAGAGGACACTCAAAGTTTTATTGATATTCATTCCACAGTAGCAGTTGAGAGGACTATTGCAAGGCTCTATGAAATTGATGGAGTAGATGATGCAGAAGTACCATTGCCAAATTTAGTGATTGAAAATATTAAAAATGGTGGAGGTATTAGAAAGGGAGCTGCATATTATATTGCTAATGCTGTACTAAACACAGGTATGGCACCACAGGATATAGCAGAGAGGGTAGCAGCAGGGGAGATAGATTTATGCAAAATACCTGAAAAGCCTCTTGGGGAGATTAGTAAAAAGGCAGAGGAGCTTGCCCAAGCTATGGTTAACAGGATTGCAAATACCAAAAATGCAAGAGAAAAATATATTAAAAACCTTGGAGAAGGATCAAAACCTTATATATATGTTATTGTTGCAACAGGAAATATTTATGAGGATGTTATCCAGGCACAATCTGCAGCAAAACAGGGTGCAGACATTATTGCTGTTATAAGAACAACTGGTCAAAGTCTTCTGGATTATGTTCCCCATGGTGCAACAACAGAGGGCTTCGGTGGTACCTACGCAACTCAGGAGAACTTTAGGATAATGAGAAAAGCACTTGATGAGGTTGGACAGGAGGTTGGAAGATATATAAGGCTTTGCAACTACTGCTCAGGATTATGTATGCCAGAAATAGCCGCAATGGGTGCAATGGAAAGATTGGATGTAATGCTTAATGATGCATTGTATGGAATATTATTTAGAGATATTAATATGCAAAGAACCATTGTAGATCAATACTTCTCAAGGGTTATAAATGGATATGCAGGAGTTATTATAAATACGGGTGAGGATAATTACCTGACAACAGCAGACGCTGTTGAAGCAGCCCACACTGTGCTTGCATCCCAGTTTATTAATGAGCAGTTTGCCTTGAAGGCAGGACTTCCAGAGGAACAAATGGGGCTTGGACATGCATTTGAAATGGAACCAACCTTGGAAAATGGATTTCTATTAGAGCTGTCCCAAGCTCAAATGGCAAGGGAAATATTCCCCAAGGCTCCTTTAAAATATATGCCACCAACTAAGTTTATGACAGGAAATATATATAAGGGACATTTACAGGATGCACTTTTCAATGTAGTATCCATTTGGACTCAGCAGGGAATACAGCTGCTTGGGATGATGACTGAGGCAATACACACTCCCTTTATTTCTGAAAGAGCTCTGGCAATTGAAAATGCAAGGTATATATTTAACAATATGAAAAATATTGGTGATGAAGTAGAGTTTAAAAAGGACGGTATAATAGTTAAGAGGGCACAAAAGGTACTAGGTGAAGCAGTTGAGCTACTTGAGGAAATTCAAAAAAATGGACTTTTCGGGACAATTGAGCAGGGCAAGTTTGGAGATGTAAAGCGTTCTAGAACTGGTGGAAAGGGGCTTGATGGAGTTTTCAGAAAGGATGAAAAATACTTCAATCCATTTATACCACTTATGCTTGGGGGTGAAAAATAATGAGCAGCGGATTATATTCAACAAATAAAAAGGATTTTGATAAAACCTTTGACCCCACAGCAGTTAAGGCATATGGGGATACAATGAATGATGGAAAGGTCCAGCTTTCCTTTACTCTTCCTCTTCCCTATAGCGATGAGGCAAAGGAAGCAGCAAGGCAGCTGGCTATGAAAATGGGGCTTGAAGAGCCTAATGTTACTTATATGATGGATTTGGGAGTTGGATACAGCTATTTTATAGTGTTCGGAAGCTGTGTTCACAGTATTGATTCAACTAAGATTGTAGTTCCAAAGGTAGAATCTACAACCATGTCTATGGAAGAAACTGATGAATATATAAAGAAGAATATAGGCAGAAACATTGTAGTGGTAGGTGCTTGTTCAGGAACGGATGCACATACTGTTGGAATAGATGCAATAATGAATATGAAGGGCTTTGCAGGTCATTATGGACTTGAAAGGTACCAGATGATAGATGCATATAACCTTGGGAGTCAGGTTCAAAATGAGGAACTTGTTGCAAAGGCTATCGAGGTAAATGCAGATGCCATTCTTGTATCCCAGATAGTAACACAGAAAAATGTTCATATTCCAAACCTGACAGAGCTTGTGGATATTGTAGAGGCTGAAGGGTTAAGGGACAGGATAATATTAGTTGCAGGAGGTCCTAGAATAGGTCATGAGCTTGCTAAGGAGCTGGGCTATGACGCAGGCTTTGGTTCAGGCTCCTATGCAGATGATGTTGCATCCTTTGTAGCTGAGGAAATGGTGAAAAGAGGAATTAAATAGTTAATGGTCAGCTGCCGCCATTGGCACCGTAGGGGCGAACAGCGTTCGCCCGGTTAGGCACCATGATACAGGTATAACCTGAATTCAAAGTGCCTCCGGGCGAACACTGTTCGCCCCTACATTGGCCTCGGGAGTCACCCTAGGCGCAGTACCCGTATATCTATTTTTTGCAAGCCTTAGTGAACTTTTTGACAATGTATTACGTTAAACTAGTGTAAAACAATTGATTTCCAGAATTAACAAGAATATAATAGTCCTATATGAGGAGGGATAGTATGATTGAGATTAATGGGGTTTCAAAAACCTATGCTAAGGGCAGCGTAAAGGCTGTGGATGATATTAATGTTGAGATAAGGAATGGTGAAATATTTGGTTTCCTTGGACCAAATGGAGCAGGTAAAACTACTACGCTAAAGATGATAACTGGTATTTTAAAGCCTGATGGCGGAAATATAAAAATAAATGGAATAGATATAGTTAGGGAGCCTGTTGAGGCAAAACAGCATATAGGCTTTGTACCCGACAATCCTGAGATATTTAACAGACTTACAGGTATGGAATATTTAAATTTTATTGCTGATATGTATGATGTACCTGACAAGGAAAGATATGATAGGATAAATGAAATTGCAGAGGAGTTTAAAATAAAGGATGCACTTCCTTCAAGTGTTAATAGCTACTCCCATGGAATGAGACAAAAGCTTGTTTTAATAGGAGCACTCCTGCACAATCCATCTGTTTGGGTTCTTGATGAGCCAATGGTTGGTCTTGATCCAGAAGCATCCTTTGAGTTGAAAAATAGAATGAGAAGGCATGCGGATTCTGGGAACTCAGTATTCTTCTCAACCCATATTATGGAGGTAGCAGAAAAGCTATGCGATAGAGTGGGTATAATAAAGAAGGGTAAGATTGTGTTTGTAGGAACAGTTGATGAGCTAAGAAACACAAGAAAAGAAGATGAGAGCCTAGAAAATCTATTCCTGGAGTTGATTAAAGAATGAGAAAAGCATGGACATTAACTAAAATCTATATAAACTCTGTTTATGGCATAAAGGGTTACATTAATGAGCTTAAAACGGGTAAAAAAGCTCCATTGAAAATCATTGGAGTAATCGCTCTGATTATTTTAATGATTGCAAGCTTTGCACCAATGCTTGTGGGTTTTAATTGGGTTTTGTATAGTGGATTAAAGCCTGTAAATCAGCAGGGGCTCATGATAACAATTGGAGTAGTATCTGCTACAATGTTCACATTGGTATTTGGAATTGTAAGTATTATTGCTACCTACTTTGTTGACAAGGAAAGGGATATAGTATTATCAATGCCTATAAAACCATGGTATCTATTGTTTGCTAAGTTTGTGGTGAATTATATATCAGAGGTTTTAATTACGGCACTTATATTGCTTCCAGCTATAATTCTATATGGAGTAAAGGAAGCTATGGGGATAGCTTTTTATGTAGCAGGGTTGCTTACAATACTTTTTGTTCCACTTATACCTATGGTGATATGCTACTTTATACTAATTCCCATTATGAAATTTGCAAACTTTCTAAAAAAGAAGGATGCAATAATGATTCTATCAGGTGTTCTAGGGATTGGATTTGCAGTAGCCATACAGATATTTAGCAGCCAAATGGTTAATTTTGAACAAAATCCTGAAGCCATGCTGGAAGTCTTTACAGCTCCTAATGGATTGGTTTCATTAATGGGAAGAGTTTATTATCCTTCAGTTTTGGCAACTAATGGTATACTTAATATATCTTCCATGACAGGAATTATTAATCTATTTCTATTTGCTGGTATATCAGTATTAGTAGTGGTATTGCTTATAAACCTTATGTCAGGTGCTTATCTAAACAGCAATATTGGAAGTGATGAGATTAAGCAAAAGAATAAAAAGCTGAGTGCTGCACAGTTTAAGTCTGAGTTTAAGAAAAAATCAAGCCTAAGTTCCCTTACCATGAGGGAGATAAAGCTTATGAATAGAGAACCTATATATCTTATGAATGGTCCAATGATTATTATTCTAATGCCACTTATTATTGGGGTTATGTTGTTTATTCAAAAGGATAATATGGTTGGACTAGTAAATGAAATTAACAAGATATCCTCTGCAACCTACTATATAACACTTGCAGTAGCTGGTATTGGAATGTTCCTAGGGGTAACTGGAACTCCTGCCTCTAGTGCAATTTCTAGAGAGGGTAAGGCATTTATGCAGATTAAAGCATTGCCTATTAATCCAAAGGTATATATGGATGCAAAGCTTCTGCACAGTGTGATTATTGGTGCTCTTGCAAGCATTATGGCTTGTATACTTGGATATATAATTGTAAATTTACCAATCATTAACTGTATTATTGCATTTGTCATTTCAAACCTGATAATGCTTCCAATTTTCATCGCTGGATTACTAATCGATTTGAAGTGGCCAAAGCTTGTATGGGACAATCCAATTAAGGCAATGAAGCAAAATATTAATGTAATGATAGTGGTATTAGGTGAAATGTTTATTATGCTGCCAATTCTTGCAGTGTTGATTATATTTGTATTAAAGAATGAGGTTGTAGGATACCTTGGTTTAACATTAATACCTGGTATACTTTCAATAGTGCTTTATAGTTTATTAAAAAGATACACACAAAAAAGATTTTATGAGATTGAAGTATAAATATAATTCCCTTGCTTTTTAAAGGCAGGGGAATTATGCTTTTCAGGTAAGAAAAATAATTATGTTTTGTGCATAATCCAGAAGTTATTATGATAATATAATATAGAAATCATGTAAGAATAATTTATATATGGAAAGTTTAATATTGGGAGGCATTTTATGAGAATTAAGTGGTTAGGTCATTCATGCTTTAAGATAACTTCAAAAACTGGGATTAGAATATTGACAGATCCCTTTGATGATAATGTGGGGTATAAGATACCTGCTGTAGAAACAGATATCATTACTATAAGCCATGGACATTATGATCATAATTTTACTGATTGTGTAAAGGGTAATTTTGAAGTGCTAAATAAGGTGGGAAATTTTAATGTTAAGGATATTTCAATTACAGGAATACATACATTTCATGATGCTGAGCAAGGTGAGAAAAGAGGAAATAATATTGTTTATATTTTCGAGCTAGATGGTATGAAGCTTTGTCATCTTGGGGATCTAGGACATGAATTATCCCCCTCACAGATTGAGATGATCGGGGAAATAGATATACTACTAATACCTGTTGGAGGAATTTACACTATAAATTTCGAAGAAGCTATAAAAGTAGTGCAACAGCTAAACCCACATATTGTAATTCCTATGCATTATAAGACTACTGCAGTGAAATTTAATCTTGAAGGGGTAGAAAACTTTACTGCTAATTTTGAAGGTGTTGAAAGACCTTCATGGCAGGTATTAGAAATCAATAGGGAAAATATAAATTTTGATAAACCAAGGTTGTATATATTAAAATATGAATAGATAATCTGAACTAGGCAAACTAATAAAATAGTTGCCTGTTTTTTATTGCAATCCTAATGTGTATTTATATATAATTATGTTAAATAATATAGGAAAGAAAACTATATTAGTTGATTTATGGAGATTTTTGAAGTACACTAAAAAAGTTAAAGTTTGTTTTTATAAAAAATTTTATTATGTTCATATAATAATATAATTTAGGTGAGGAGGTTATTTATGGCTACGAAATATGTATTTGTAACTGGTGGTGTAACATCATCTCTGGGAAAGGGAATAACAGCATCTTCCTTAGGGAGAATATTGAAGAGCAGGGGGTTAAAGGTTTCTATTCAAAAGTTTGATCCATATATAAATATTGACCCAGGTACAATGAGTCCATATCAGCATGGAGAAGTTTTTGTTACTGATGATGGTGCAGAAACTGACCTTGACCTAGGACATTATGAAAGATTCATAGATGAGAACTTATCTAAAAACAGCAATGTAACCTCTGGCAAAATATATTGGTCAGTTATCCAAAAGGAAAGAAAAGGTGAATATCTAGGAGGAACTGTTCAAGTAATACCACACATAACAAATGAGATAAAGCAGAGAGTTTATAGGGTTGCCAAGGAAAAGGATGTGGATGTTGTTATAACAGAAATAGGTGGAACAGTAGGAGATATTGAGAGCCAACCATTTCTTGAGGCTATCAGACAGATAAAATACGAAGCTGGAAGGGAAAATGTATGTTTCATACATGTAACTCTCGTTCCATACCTTGGTAAGGCAGGGGAGCTTAAAACAAAACCTACCCAGCATTCTGTAAAGGAATTAACAGGTATTGGTATTCAACCTGACATAATAGTATGCCGTTCTGAAAAACCACTTTCTGCTGAGATAAAGGATAAGATAGGACTTTTCTGTAACATAGAAGCAGAATCAGTTATTCAGAACCTTGATGCAGAAACTCTTTATGAGGTTCCACTGCTTTTACATGATGAAGGGCTTGATGATTTAGTTGTTAAGAAGCTAAATATTAAATGCTCAGATGCAAAGCTTGATGAGTGGAAGGAAATGGTTGACAGACAGAAAAACCTCAGGGGAAAGGTAAAAATAGCTCTTGTTGGGAAATATGTAGAATTACATGATGCATATATGTCAGTGGTTGAAGCATTGAATCATGCAGGTATTGCAAATGATTGCATAGTTGACATAGATTGGATAAATGCATGTGATGTGGAAGCTTCAAATTATGAGGAAATATTAAAGGATGCAGAGGGGATACTTATTCCTGGAGGCTTTGGTGATAGAGGAGTTGAAGGGAAGATACTTGCTATTAAATATGCAAGGGAAAACAATGTTCCTCTATTTGGAATATGCCTTGGTATGCAATGTGCAGTTATTGAGCTGGCAAGAAATGTTTTAGGATATAAGGATGCAAATACCTCTGAAATAAATCCAGATTCAAAGCACCCTGTAATCGACCTAATGCCTGAGCAAAGGGAGATTGACGAAAAGGGCGGAACCATGAGACTGGGACTTTATCCATGTAAATTGCAGGAGGGTACTTTTAGTTATGCTGCTTATAAGGATGAGGTTATATATGAAAGACACAGACATAGATATGAGTTTAATAATGAATTCAGAACTCAAATAACTTCAGCTGGCATGGTGCTTTCAGGAACATCTCCTGATGACAGGCTTGTTGAAATAGTTGAAATACCATCACATAAGTGGTTTGTTGGAGTCCAGTTCCATCCTGAATTTAAATCAAGACCAAACAGATCACACCCATTATTTAGAGATTTTATAAAGGCTTCACTGGAGAAATAGTAATTTATATATTTGAGCATGCTAGTTTAATTTCAATTAGCATGCTTTTTTATTAGCCAATATTATGTTTTGTTTTACATAAATTAGAACATAATATAGTTAATATATGTTATTGGAGGACTATTATGTTTAGTTTAAAAGATGAAAAAATATGGATTAAGCTTTTACTTATGGCGGTTATCGTTTTTACTATAGCAGTTTCCATAAAGGCAGTGATAAAATACAACAACTACTATCTTCTTGGAAGTGTTGAAAAAATGGATAATGATGACGTTAAATATATTCGAAGTGCATGGACTCTAATTGACAAGGGGATTTTTACATACAAAGATCCTAAAAGTCCCACTGTATTTATTATGCCTGGACTTACTTTCCTGCTTGCAGGTTTCATGAAGCTTTTTGGACGAGGACAGGAGGGGATTGAAGCCTTCAGGATATTTCAAGCAGTACTACAGGGTATATCTATTTATCTTCTGTTTTTTATTGGCAAAAGCTGCTTTAATAGTAGGGTTGCCATTATTGCATGTATTATAAATGCACTATATATACCTGAAATGTTCAGTGTAGGTTTAATTTTAACGGAGGTTGTGTTTAAGGTACTTTTTTTGCTGTTATTATATATTACAATATGTGCTATTATATATAAAAAGAAAAAATATTATATTACAGGTGGAATTCTGTGGGGAATTACATGTCTATTTAGACCTACAGCAGCACTTTACCCAGTTTTATTATTGATTCCATGGATAGTTTATAGATATTCCTTCAGAGAAATGTTAAGGTATTCAACTGCTGTATTAGTAGCATTTGGAATTGTCATGTCTCCCTGGTGGATTAGAAATTATGTAAGCTTTAATAGATTCATACCATTAACCCTAGCCTCAGGAAACCCCTTCTTACAGGGGACCTATATAAATTATGATCAAAGCGCAAATTATACCCCACATTCTACAGATAAGAATGAAATTCAAAGTAATAAAATTGAAATGGAAACAGGGATGTTGAGGTTAAGTAAATATTTTAAGGAGAATCCATTTAGATATATTTATTGGTATACAATAGGGAAAACGTGGAGACTATGGAGTTCACCCTTTTATTGGAAGGAAATATTCAATATATCCGTTATATCAGCTGGAATTTCTCATTATATAATACTAGGACTGGGTGTACTTGGATTGTTTATGTCAAGGACATATAAAAAATCAGAAATGATTTTTGTTGTCCTCCCAATAATTTATTTTACAATTGCCTATTTACCTTTTTATACATTTCCAAGGTACGCATATCCTATAATGCCTATGTTAATGCTACTTGGAGCTTTTGGAATTTATGGGTTTATGGGAAAGTGGTTTCTTATTGAGTAAAAAATCCCCTAAAGTGCCAGGCACGTGACAAGTGCACGTGCCTGGCACTTTTTACTCCAAATTTAATTTCTTTTTTAATATTACATTGGTCAGAATGAAGTTTCCTACTGCAAGTAATAGATAAATACATATGGCAGATATTGAAAAAGTGGTTATTTGAGAGGGTGTGGGTGTAGCTGTAGCTGTATTAGTAAATATGTTTAAATTCGTAGTTGCATATACAAGCATAAACACACCGAATGTAATTTGACTAATAATATAAAGGGCTATATAGGCTCCAAAGGAAGCTAAAAGCTTGTGCTTTGTAAATAGATGCCCCAGTGCCATAGAATCATAAATTGTAATTATTGAGTAGGATATTGTAACTAATGGAAAGATAAATATTAACAAAAGCCCTATATTGCCAATGTAACCTCTTATCATATTAATTCCATTGTATATTTCACCAAATAAATTATTTACATTTGCTATTATTAAAACAGAGCATATTACTGTTAAAAAGCTTAGTATAATCCATAACATTGAAACAAGAAGC
The DNA here is from genome assembly GCA_029240935.1 of Clostridiales bacterium. Taxonomy (GTDB): domain Bacteria; phylum Bacillota; class Clostridia; order Clostridiales; family Caloramatoraceae; genus JARDZI01. Next base: position 6,220 of record JARDZI010000026.1, on the reverse strand, counting down.
TTACTAACAATATGCTGCCATGACTTTACAGGTAGAGTAAACATTAAATAACCTTCATCACCTAAAAGGTTTTTATAAAATCTTTGAATCATAACAATAAATGTCATTACAAGGATTCCAATAATAAGTCCAACATAAAGAATCATACTGAATGCACTCATAGCGGTATGCAGTGTAAAGCTATTTGAGGTTTCAACTGCATTGAAGGGATTTAAAAATCTGTTAATAAGCCCAAAAAGCAATACCGCAATATACATGGGCACTAGTAATCTGGCAGTAGATTTAATTTCATATTTTAATAGTTTTCCTAACATTTGAATACCTCCCTAAATAATGAATCCACAGATTTTCCATTTTCCTCTCGAATCTCATCCACAGTTTTTGTAAGAAACACCTGACCATCTTTTATGAAAATAACCTCATCAAGTATTTTTTCTATATCTGCAATTAGATGTGTGGAAATAATTACAGTTGCATTTTCGTTATAGTTACTTAGGATTGTATCAAGTATATAATCCCTAGCTGCAGGATCAACGCCTCCAATAGGCTCATCCAATAGATAAAGCTCTGCATCACGACTCATAACCAAAATTAGTTGTACCTTTTCTTTGGTACCTTTGGACATGGTTTTGATTTTATCTTTTGGATTTATATTGAGTTTTGCAAGCATATCATAAGCCTTCTCTGGTCTAAAGTCAGAATAGAAGTCCTTGAAAAAATCAATAATCTCTGATACTCTCATCCAATCATTGAGATAGGTTCTTTCAGGGAGATAGGAAATGATTTTTTTGGTTTCAATACCTGGTTTATTTCCCCCTATAAGTATTTCCCCACTTGTTGGAGTAAGAAGCTCATTGCAAAGCTTTATAAGAGTGGTTTTTCCACTTGCATTAGGACCAAGGAGCCCAACAATCTTTCCACGACCTATACTGATGTTAAGATTGTTTAATGCTGTTTTTGTGCCAAAGGTTTTGGTTATATTCTTACATTCTAAAATATTACTCATTTCTTCTTCGCCTCCATCAATTTGGTTATAATTGATAAAATATCTTCCTGTTCAAAGCCAAGCTCCCCCATCTTTTTTAGGAACTCATTAACTTGCTCCTGTGCTAATCTATTTTTGACTTGTTTAATCATCATAACATCCTCCGTTACAAATCTACCGCTTGTGCGATTAGTATATAGTAGTCCATTCTCCTCAAGCTTTGCAAGAGCTCTTTGCATAGTATTCGGGTTTACCGAGGCTTCACCGGCAAGGTCTCTAACCGATGGAAGCTTCGAACCCAGTGGGTAAACACCAGAGGAAATCTTCAGCTCCATTTGTTCAATTATCTGAGTATATATTGGGCGATCCGATTGTAGATCCCATGACATTGTATTACCTCCTTGTATTATTGTATTAAGTGATTAATACAATAATACAAGGATAGGATTTATTTGTCAATAGGTTTTAAAAAATATTTTTGGAATAAATTAATTTTTTAATAGTTGTCTGAATCACAATAAAGGTCAACATTCCCTGTGGTTAATATGGTACTCCCCTGTAGGGGCGAACAGTGTTCGCCCGATTTGGGCATAATCGATTAAAGGCTGATCTGGATTGCTGGTACGCCACGGGCGAACACTGTTCGCCCCTACAAGTATTATGATTTTTTGTGTGGTGCAACCGCGTGGGAGTTAGTATGAAAGTCAACGCCAAAGGCCTTGTCATCCTGAACGTAGTGAAGGATCTTTTGTGATCTCTAGGCAAGATCCTTCACTGCGTTCAGGATGACAAGGCAAATTTCTATTAAAAAAACCTGACAGGTTATACCTGCCAGGCTAAAATTATTTTTTAAGACCTAGTATCTTTCTTGCCTCATCAGGAGTAGCAACCTCTCTGCCAATTTCCTTTGCAAGCCTTGCGATTCTTTCAACAAGCTCACCATTGGATTTTGTAAGTACTCCCTTTGAGTAATAAATGTTATCCTCAAGTCCAACCCTTGCATGGCCTCCTATTACTATAGCTGCTACAGCCATAGGAAGCTGGTGTCTGCCAACTCCAGCAGCAGTCCAGGTTGAACCAGCTGGTATTGAACGAATCATATGCATTAAATCTTCCATGGTTGCAGGCATTCCACCTGGCACGCCCAGTACAAAATCAAAATGCATTGGTGCATCTAATAATCCCATTTTGTGAAGTCTTGCTGCATTTTCAACCATACCCCTATCAAAAACTTCAATTTCTGGCTTTACCTTTTTCTCTTGCATTCTTTTTGCAAAGTTCATAAGTGAAGGCCAGCTGTTAACAAAAATATCATCACCAAAATTAATAGTTCCTGCATCTAGGGTTGCCATTTCTGGTGAAAGCTCTACAGGCTGAAGTCTTTCATCGTCTGACATTCCAACTGCTCCGCCTGTTGAAACCTGTATAATTGCATCTGGACATTTCTCTCGAATAAGTTCTATATTTCTTTTAAATCTTTCCTTTGCTTGAGTTGGGGCTCCATTATCATCTCTTACATGAAGATGAAGTATGGAAGCACCAGCCATATATGCTTCATAAGCAGACTGTGCCATTTCCTCTGGAGTATATGGTACTGCAGGGTTTTGCTCCTTTGTAACCTCAGCTCCTGTTAATGCACAGGTAATAATCAATTTCTCCATAAATAATACCTCCTATTTGCTAAATCTTTGCTTATCCTTTGGAACAACACAAGTTCCTGAAGCCTTGCATACAACTACAGGTTCCTCAAGCAGGTCGCATGCTGAATCACTTCCTGGTACTGGTGCAATAACCTTTCTTGCCTCAAATACCATTTTTCTTGATGTGTTTCCAGCAGAAACTATTTCTCCAACAGCCTCAATAAAGTCACCTGCATAAACTGGAGCCAAAAATTCAACACTGTCATAGGCCCTAAAAAGACCCTCATCTCCGTCATTACGGATTAGCAGCTCTGTAGCTACGTCTCCAAATAATCCTAACATTCTTGCACCATCTACTAAATTTCCACCGTAATGTGCATCGTGACTTGACATTCTTAATCTTATAATAACCTTCTCTCCTGTTGACATTAGTATTCCCCCCTAAAAATTGAAATTATTGTTCAAAATTCTATAAAATGAAATATAGAAATCGAAATAAAAAGGGCATAATTTTAGCAACTGCCCAATATAATTCTTATATGTTATTATTCTTCAAATCATGCATAAAATCCTTCTTTTTGCAGAATAATTATTGCTTTTATATATCTATATTTTTGTCTATAAATAAAACAATTCGACAGTTAAAGGAATTTTAAAAAAGACGGAGAATATTTATTTATAAGGACAAGTGGAATGGAAACTCAAATTTGTTAATCCTCTATGGAGGTGAGGAAAATGGTATTAAATACGATGGGTAAGATTGCTGTAAAATGTAGTGAATGCGGGACATATAGCATCTTAGATATAGATTTGTTTAAGCTTAAAAGTTCAAAAAGCTTCCATTGTAAATGTGGCCACAAAATTCTTAATGCAAATGTGACAAAGGGTGAACTTGTGTTGAATATAGATTGTATAGCATGTGAAAAACAGCATGTATATAGGTTTAAGTTTTTACGTGTTATGAAACAAGAAATTAACATAATAAGCTGCCCGACAATTGGGATGGAAATAGCATTTCTTGGGAAGGATTATCATGTAAATGATTTTGTGAAAAAATATATGGATGATATGTTTGAACTTTTGGAGTCACTTGGGGTAATTGGGTTAGGAAATGTTAGTAGGGTTAAACTAAAATGATTTATTAGTATGGAGGAATGGATATGAAAATATTTATAGACACTGCTAATGTGGAAGAAATAAGAGAGGCTGAAAGCTGGGGAATACTTAGTGGAGTAACAACAAACCCATCCCTTATTGCAAGGGAAGGAAGGGATTTTGTTGAGGTGGTTGGAGAAATTACATCAATAGTTGACGGACCTATAAGTGCAGAGGTTATAAGTTTAGAGCATGAAGGCATGATTAGGGAAGCAAAGGAGCTTGTGAAGATACATAAAAATATTGTTGTAAAAATACCAATGACCATTGAAGGACTAAAGGCTGTAAATGTACTTTCAAAGAAGAATATAAAGACAAATGTTACTTTGATATTTTCAGCAGGCCAGGCACTTTTGGCGGCCAAAGCAGGGGCGACATACGTTAGCCCATTTGTTGGAAGACTTGATGATGTGGGAACGGATGGAATGACCCTGGTTGAGGAAATAGCAAGGATTTTTGATAATTATGGAATAGAAACCGAAATAATAGCAGCCAGTATAAGGCACCCAATTCATGTGATTCAAGCCGCACTTGCAGGAGCACATATTGCAACCATACCATTTAAAATACTTGAGCAGTTAACAAAGCACCCACAAACAGATCTAGGAATAGAAAAGTTTCTTAAGGATTGGGAAAAGGTACCTAAGAAATAAACAAGAGCATGCCGTTGGCATGCTCTTCTCTTCTATTATAGTTAGGACAATTAGTATAGCACATATAAAGTATTATCAATATTTATTGACGTTTATATTATAGGATGTATATAATATTAATGTAATAACATATTATTAAGTGTGTATATAGCATTTAAATTAGGAGGCTTATAAATGGATAGGGACCTTGCGTTAGGCTTAGTTAGAGTGACGGAGGCAGCTGCATTAGGGTCAGGAAAGCTTATGGGTAGAGGAGATAAAAATGCAGCAGATCAGGCTGCTGTGGATGGAATGCGAAGAATGTTTGACATACTTAGCGTTAGGGGTACAGTAGTTATTGGAGAAGGGGAAATGGATGAAGCACCTATGCTTTACATTGGAGAAAAGGTTGGTTGTGGTGATGAAGAATCCATGGAGGTTGATATTGCAATAGATCCATTGGATGGGACTGAGCTAGTAGCAAGAGGACTTACTAATGCTATAGCAGTTGTTGCCCTTGCTAAAAAAGGATGTTTACTTCATGCACCTGATATGTATATGGAAAAAATCGCAGTTGGCCCTAGGGCTAAAGGCTCAATTGATCTAGATGCACCTTTAAGTGAGAATATAAAAAATGTTGCTAAAGCTCTTGGCAAAAATATAGAGGATGTCACGGTAATAATGCTTGATAGAGAAAGGCACCAAAAGCTTATGAATGACGTCAGAAAGTCTGGGGCTAGAATGAAGCTTATTACAGCTGGAGATATTGCAGCAGCTATTGCAACATGCTTTGAGGATACTGGGGTAGATATTTTGGTTGGTTCAGGAGGTGCTCCTGAGGGGGTTATAGCAGCAGCAGCATTAAAATGCATGGGTGGAGATATGCAGGTTAGACTTCTTCCTGGAAACGATGAAGAAAAAACTAGATGTATTGATATGGGAATAATGGACTTGAATAGGGTTATGAAAATTGATGATGTGGTGAAGGGGGATGAAGTGTACTTTGCTGCAACAGGAGTATCAGATGGGGATTTATTAAAGGGTGTAGTATATTACGAAAATGAAAAAGCAAAAACCCAGTCAGTGGTTATGAGGTCAAAGACTGGAACAATAAGGTTTATTAATACAGTTCATAATCCTAATAGATAGCAGCCTTCTCATTTATTATGTCAGGAAAGTTTTACTTCCTGGCATAATTTTTTATTCTTTTTCAACTGTATGTAAAATATTAACATTTGCATATTGATACTATTTACTTTTTTCATTTTTTAGTATAGAATGTAAAAGAAGTCGTTCTGATTAATTCTATTTTTCCTACGAGAGTCAGTCTTCTTTAATAATTTCTTATTATAATTCCCAATAGGTTTTAAATATTTTAAAATGGTTAATAATGAATAATAGATGTGATTTTATATCATTTCAAAGTTTATAATTGAGTCTATACATGACTATCTTATCTGTTCTTATAATATTTATTTTCCATTAAGCTTTTATTTGTACACCTATTATGTGGTTTTCAACATAAATGAAATTATATAACGATCTAAATATATTAGAATATTAATTGTTTAAGGCCTAAATTTTATGGGCTATTGCATGGAGGTGCTTTATGAATTTTGAGGAATTAAGGCAAAAAACCCTTGAGGAATTAAGGGAGATTGGTAAGGATTTAGGCATTAAATCTGTTACTAAATATAGGAAAAGTGAGCTAATAGAGGGGATATTGAACTTTCAGGAAAAGAAAACCCTAGATATGGTAAAGGATGAGGAAGAGGAAGGTCTTCCAGAGGATGTTCAAGAGGATATTC
>JARDZI010000288.1 GCA_029240935.1 Clostridiales bacterium | reverse complement strand
AATAAAGTAATCAAATAATTTTTCCAGGAAGGGGGGGTAAAATGATAAAAATTGTTGTTGGGGGAGCAATAGAAAAGAAGAAAGTAGCTGAATCAATTACAATGTGTGGGGGTGATAGGGTAGAGGTAAAAATAATGTCAGATATTGAAGCTGCAATGCAAGTGAAGACAGGAAAGGCTAATTATTATTTCGGAGCTTGTGCCACTGGAGGTGGAGGTGCCCTAGCTATGGCAATAACCCTTTTAGGTGCCTCGAAATGTTCAACTGTATCAATGCCTGGGAACCCCCCAGAAGAATCTCATGTTGATGAGATGGTCAAACAAGGGAAGGTAGCATTTGGTTTTACAAGCGACCATATAGAAAAAGCAGTACCGTTTATTTTAAATTCTATATTTAAAAAGGAGGAATAAAAGTGAAGTATATTATTATGTTCTTAACAGGTGCTTTTGCTGCCATATTAGCTAACAGGGGAATTGCAGTCTTTAATGATGCAGTTAGACCAATAGTTCCTGAATACAGAGAGGGAAGAATAAAAAGAAGTGAACTTGCTGCAACTACTTTTGCTCTAAGTATTGGACTGGTTATTGGCTTTGGTATTCCATTCTCTATCATGTCCCCAATAATACTTGTTCATTCAGTGTTCTTAGGAACAGATATTATAGGAACATTTTTTCCAGCAAAACCTATTGATAAATGGTATAAGGATAAAGAAAGTTTGTATGGAGTTATCCTATCAGGTATTTGCGGTGGTGTTTATGGTTTATTGCTTCTAATAGGATTACAGTCCTTCGTTGATGTTATTAAGCTTTTACCAGTAAATGTATTCGATGCTATTGGAAGCCTTGGGGATCCAGTAATATTTGCTTTCGCAGCATTTCCACCTCTTGCTATTGCATATGAATATGGATTTAAAAAGGGATTGCTTAGCATGGGACTTGTTGTTATTGTAAGACAGGCTATGGTATTGCTAGGGAACAATTCTCCTGATGGTATAGCACTTCTTGTTGGACTCATTATATTATTCATATTTGCACTTACTGAAAAGAAAAGTGATGAAGAGAAGACCCAATTAGCTTCGCTATTTACTGATAGAGTAAGCAATATTAAAAAGAATATACCATACATTGCAATAATGGGTGGATTGTATGGTATAAGCTGTAAAATTGGACTACTTATGGAAGGACCTCAATCACTGTTAGCGGCTAGTAAAGGACTTAATGCAGATGCAATCAACATAACCATTGCTCGTGCATTATCATTCATACCATTAAAGGGTATAACATCTCTTGCAACTGGAACATTTGTTACAGATGGTTTTGGATTTGTTGCCACAGCTGGACTTTTATCTCCAAATGCAATTATTGCAGCTATAGCAGGTGCAGTTGTTATTTCCATAGAGGCTTTCAGCCTTGTACTTATTGCTAAATTCTTTGACAATTTTCCTGGAATCAGGAAGGCTGCTGATAATATGAGAAACGCAATGTCCAAGCTACTTGAGGTTGCGTTAATAGTAGGTTCAATGATAGCTGCAAACAAAATGTTCCCTGGTGTTGGATTTTTCATAGTTGCAGGTTTGTATCTGCTTAATGAGACTAAGAAGAAACCAATTGTAAAGATTGCAGTAGGACCGATAGGCGCTATAGTTACAGGAATTGTTGTAAATATTCTTGCTATAGTAGGGCTTTATATACCACCACAAGTATAAAAATTTCAAGATAACAAATATAAATTATATTAGGCAAACCCATCTGATCTGATAGATTAGATGGGTTTGCCTAAATATATTTATAATATTTATTTATTCGATTTTTTATCTATTTATATGAATTTCCCTTTAGTATTTTATTATTCCTGAAAATGTTTTTAATGCTGTATCTTGATTTAAACCACTGTGTATTAGGATAAAATATTAGGTGTGCACTTAAGCTCTGGTACTAAATCAGGTGGTACTTCTCCTAAAACAGCTGCTATTAAATTTCTTGCAGCAACCATTGCCATGGCAGATTCTGTTTTTAATGTGGCAGAACCTATATGTGGAACTGTAACTACATTAGGCATTTTAAGAAGTGGATTATCCTTATTAACTGGTTCAACATTATATACATCTAGCCCAGCAGCTAATATTTTATTATTTTGCAGAGCATCTATTAGGGCTTCTTCATTTATAGTCTGGCCTCTGGAAGCATTTATAAAAATAGCAGATTTCTTCATAAGGTCAAATTCCTTATAATCAATCATGTGCTCTGTCTCTTTTGATAGAGGGGTCATAAGTACAATATAATCAGAGCTTCTCAATAGATTTTCTAGACTTGAATACTTTACTCCCAGCCTTTCTTCAACTGGCAACAGCTTCACCTATTCTTCCCATTCCTATAATTCCAAGAGTAGAATGGTGTATATCTATTCCAAATAAATTTTCACCATCGCTTTTCTTCCATTTTCCTTGTTTTACATATAAGTCAAGCTCTGCAATTCTTCTCCCTGCAGATAGTATAAGCCCCAATATCAGGTCTGCAACTGTATCATCTAGTACATAGGGTGTATTAGTTCCTATAACACCTTTAGCCTTCATGGCATCTAAATTGAAATTATTATATCCAACAGAAATATTACTAATTACTTTTAATTTGGGAGCATGCCCTAGTAGTTCCATGTCAATTTTAGTTCCACTTGTTAAAAGTCCCTGAACTTCTTTCAATTCCTCATACAATAATTCTCTAGGCATTCCATCTATAGAACTCCACTTCTTATAATCACAATACTGTGATATGTATTCCTCTACTTCTAGAGGGATAGGTTTTTCAATAAATACTTTTGGTTTATTCATGATTTCTCCCACCTTTAAAAAACTTTATTAATTTAATACTACCATGGGTGACAAATAAATAAAACATAGACATTTGTTTTGGATTGAAAAACACTAAGTATGTGTCCCTGTTTACATGAGGTGGCAGTCACCCTCCATTTGTGGACAAGTTTAACAAAATATAGTAATATTGTTATAATGAATTAAAGAAATATTAATATAGGGGGTAATAATAAGTTTATCTAATTTGTGAATTACTTATCAAAACATGAAAAATTCACAGGGGGGATACTATGAGTTATTTCAGAAAATACTATAAAGCTATAGCTACTTTGTTGGTGGTTTTGCTAATAATAGTAGTTATGCTTAATGGTGCAAGCATAAAAACCAATGGGTACAGTGTGGATAGTGTTTATAATACAACAAATGAATTGTCCTCTGACAAGTATATGGGCAGAAGATTTGGAACAAAGGGAAATATGGATGCAGTTAGGTATGTTGAGGAGCAGTTTGAAAATATTGGATTAAAGCCAGCAGGTATGGGCAATACATACTTGAGAAGCTATAATGTAATCGCGAAGAAAAGTAATGGGATGCCAGTTCTTGATGTACTGGATAAGGATAATAGAATTATTAAAAGCTACAAATTTGCTAAGGATTTTACTGAAACAGGCATGGGTTTTTCTCGTTCAGGAGAAATTTTTTCGGGATTTAGTATTATCGAATATCTTGCTGGTTTAAAGCCAGAAAATTTTAATACTGATAAAGAAATAGCAGTTATGTATGACAAAGCAGTAGGAGAAAATCAAACACAGAATCTTTATATGGAATTAAAGAAAGCTGGTGCTAAGGCTTTAATTAAACTTGTGCCGGATGACTATAATTTTCAGAGGACTTATTCCAGTGTAGGATCAAAATCATTGCAGAAATCTGGCTATGAGATACCAACTTTAATTATGAATGAAAAAATGAAGGAAGAAATACTGGAGTACAGCAGCTTAGGATATAAAATACATATGAAAGCAACTACTGATGGAATACCAGCTACTATTTCAGATGTAATGGGTATGATTCCTGGGAAAACCAAGGACTACTTATTTATTACAGCACATTTGGACCATGTTGGAGCAACTGTAGATGGTAGAATATATCCAGGTGCACTGGATAATGCATCAGGAACAGCAGCCATGCTTGAAATTGCAAGGTATATAAAGAGCCAAAATAAAAGGCCTAATAAAAACATTGTATTTATTGCATTTAATGGTGGAGAGGGCGGAGCTTTAGGGTCATATAATTATGTTTATCATCCTATTTATCCTCTTTACAAAACAACAGTGATTAATCTTGACATGATAGGTGCAAGTAAGGATGTCCCTATAAAAGCTAGTCATGTTTTTTCAGAAAGTTTTGATAAAGGTAATGGTATAAATATAAATCCAGCATCAAAGCTAAGGTATCAAATAAAGAACTTAGCTGATGAACTTGATATTCAAGTTATAGAAACAGATGATAGTAGTGACCATGTCCCTTTTAATATTTTTGGGGTTCCAGCTATTACAATTGGGGACAATGATAATTCAAAAAAATATACTACAGAGGATGATATAAATAACATAAGTAAAGAAAACATAGACAGAGACTTGAAGCTGATTATGAATTATATTTCATTTTCTGCTTATTCTAATGGAGGACTGATAAGAAACAAACTAGTGCTTTTAGATGCTGAGAATTTTATTAAAATACAGTATCCATTGATTATAATTATTATGGCAGTGCTTATAATTCTGCTGGTCCTTTATAAAAAAAGGATATTAGATTCATCAAGGATTAGGATTAAAATTCCTCTGTTAACCATTGCACTTATTATGTTGCTGTCAGGAATAATCAGTTATTTTCCAATCAGATATCTATATGAACCATTAGCTTCATCTAAGGGTCCCCTTGGATTGTTTATTGAAGGAATATTTAGCATATTTAAAGCTCCATTATTGTGGCCATTTTATTTTTTATATATTATGCCGGGAATTATAATACTTGCAATAGCAAAGAAGAGGCAGTTTAACTGGAAATATAAAGGCAATGGAAAAGAGCTTGATATCATTTTTTATATTTCTATGGTTTTGATGGTTATAGTATCTGCAATTGGTAATACACTATTACTCAATAAACAAGCATTCTACCCTGTAACCCCTGATTTTGCGAGGACTTTTGCAGGGAAGCTGGTTCTTCATCTTATTATTGGGGGTATAGCATATCTATTTTTGAAAATAATGGCGTTTGAAACGAATGAAAAGAATAAAGGATATAAAAGCTTGATTTCCTTTGCTTTAATTTTTATAATACTTCTTTCTTCATTCTATATGCCCATTACTATAAATAAGTATGTAAATAACTCTAATTCTTCCATTATAGACTTAGAGGAAGAAGAAGATCCCCATAAGTACTATTAGCCCAAGGGTGACAGCCGCCTCACAAGTCACATGTTGATATATTGTGGCGTAAAAGAAGCATGGAAAGGGATTTACTGATTACATGAGAAAAATCTATTCTAAGGAGATATGTATATTTCGTGTTAAAGATACCTCAACAGGGGTATCTTTATTTATTTGTACAAAAAGCTTATCCTGTAAATTATATTTTAGCTACACAACTTGCTGATCCACTTCGGATCAGAATCATCTTGACTTGTGAGATGGCAGTCACCTTTAATAAAAAGTCTTTACAAATATAAAATTAGATATTATAATGGGATAAACATATAGATGTATATACATCTATACATAAATATGATTCTTCAAATAGAAATAAATAAAGCATAAAGGAGTGTTGAAATGAACAAGGAAAGAAGATTTAACCACATTTTTAAAGCTGACGGTAAGGCACTGATAGTTGCAATGGACCATGGTACTTATAATGGTGCATCTGCTGGTTTAGAAAATCCAGGTGAAACCATTGAACAAATTATAGAAGGTGGAGCAGATGCAGCCTTAGTAAACTTTGGAGTTGCAAGAAGGTTTGCAAAGGAATTATCTTCTATTGGATACATAGCACGTTTAGATTTGCCTCCAACATATATGGGACAAGGTCATGATTCAAGACTTGTATTTAATGCTGAGTATGCCATGAAAATGGGTGCAGATGCTGTAATGGTAAATGTAGGACAAGGAATAGGTGTTGAAGAAATTACATATCCATCTCTTGCAAAGGCAATAAGCTTCTGTGACAGCATAGGATTACCAGTATGTGCAGAGTCAGTTCCTGGAGGCTTTGATGCAGGAAAAGAATTTAAAACTCTGGACAATATTGCAAGAGGAGCTCGTATTGCTTGTGAAATTGGATGCGATTTTATTAAAACTGCGTATGCTCCAGGCTTTGAAAGAGTAGTAAAGGAAACCTTTGTTCCACTTGTTGTGTTAGGTGGTTCTAAAACAAATGATGAAAAAGAATTCTTAGCATCTATTAAGGCTGCTATGGAGCAGGGAGCAAGTGGTGTTGCTATTGGAAGAAACCTTTGGGGTGTAGGAAATACTGTAAATATGACAAGGGCTCTAGCTGCTATTGTTCATAGAAACGTATCAGTTGAGGAAGCCTATGAAATATTAAAATCTGGGAAATAGTTTGTAATTGTTTATTTGTACATCTATTAAATATGTTATAAAAAGGAGATCTTAGAATGAAAGCTGCAATTATGCCCGAGGCTGGTAAAATTAATCTAGTTGATGTAGAAGTTCCTGAGATGCAGGAGGACGAAGTACTTGTAAAGGTAAAAACTGTTGGTATATGTACTTTTGAACAGGGTTATTATTATGGAAAATCAAAGGGCTTTCCTTTTGCAGGTGGACATGAAATTTGTGGAGTTGTAGAAGAGGTAGGCTCAAATGTAGCACAAAAGCTTAAAGCAGGAGATAAGGTAGTGGTTCTGAGTCTTACAAGGTGTGGAGAATGCTACTATTGCAGAAAAGGCTACGACAACCAATGTCAAAATGCAAAGGATACCCAAAAGATTAAAGGTGTAGATGGACCTGGTGGCTTTGCAGAATACTTTGTTGCTAAGGGGTATGAGGTTTTTAAAATTGATCAAAGCGTTCCCTATGAGAGAGGTATTTTAGCTGAACCCCTGGCATGTGTTACACATAGCCTTAACACAGCAAATGTAAGCAGCGGTGACTATGCACTAGTTTCTGGAGCAGGAGCCATGGGAATTATTCACTTA
>JARDZI010000025.1 GCA_029240935.1 Clostridiales bacterium | reverse complement strand
ACTACCATATAATAGATGATAACAGGCAGGTGGGAAACCTAATAGAGCTGATTGTCCATGAGGAGATTCCTAATCTGCATATAGTCCTGACTACAAGGACTCGTCCTAAGTTTAACCATATAAATCTATTGTCTAAGGGACTATGCTATTATATTGATACAGATACTCTTGCATTTACAATGGAGGAGTTGGTGGAATATTTTATATTAGTTGATTGTCAGGCTGTTTCTGGTGATATTAAAAAAATTTATAACTATACTAAGGGGTGGATTTCTGCAGTTTACCTCCTTATGCTTGGACTTAAAAAGGGACTGCCTGTAAATGAAGTATCAAATATAAATATGCTTGTGGAGGACAACCTGTTTGGCAATCTTAGCATCGAAGCTAAGGATATACTTCTACGTCTTTCTGTTCTTGACAGTTTCACTATGCAGCAGGCGGTGACAGTTATTGGAGATCAAAAGGTTACGCAAATAATTAGCTTTCTTGAGGAAAAGAATGCTTTTATTGGATATGATGGCCTAAATGGTACCTATAAGCTTCATAATGTGCTTCTCGATTTTCTTAGAGAAAAGCTTGCAGTCAGCGGTATGGATGTGAGTAATATTTGTTACCGTGCTGGGAAATGGTACTTGGATCAAGGAGAAATAAGCACTGCTCTTGATTACTATTATCGTGCTGATAAAATCGAAGAGCTTTTTGAATATCTTAATTCAAAGAATCTTATTGATATTGGCTATTTGGGATATGAGCTTATGCAAAAGATATACTCAGAATTGCCTCATGATTTATGTGTTAAATATCCTTTTACTTTTTTACAGATGGCACGTAATTTTATTATCAGTGGTTATGCCGACACAATGAAACAAGGCATGGAAATTGTGAAAATGATGAAGGACTATTATCTTAAGTCCCATGAATTGCCAAAAAACCTTCGAAATAAAGTATTAGGAGAGCTTGAGGTTGTTACCATATTTATGGTATTCAATGATGCAAAAAAAATGGTAGAGCATTCAAGAAAGGCCTATGAGCTGCTTGATGGCAGCATATCCTGCGTAGTTTTCTGGCATAACAAATTTACATTTGGCCTTCCACACTTCCTGTATACCTACTATAGGGAGCCTGGCAGGTTTAAGGAAACTGTTGATTGCATACTGGAGGGCTTTCCTCCGGCAGTCTTTGGGGGCTGTGGTAATGGATGCGGGTATACTGCCCTTGGGGAATATGCCATAGAAAGGCTGGATACTGAAAATGCTGAATTTTATTCTCTAAAATCAATATGTGAAGCTAAAACAAAGGATCAGATTGGAGTAATTTTATGCTGTAAATTCACATTAATGCGGCTTGCTATTTTAAAGGGAGATGCAGCAGAAGCAAGAGAATTGCTTAAAAATACTAGAAACCAGCTTAATGAAATGCGTGAGGAAATGAGTGCCCAAAATAGCGCAATTTATAATGCTACACTTGATATGTGCGCAGGCTACATATATGGATGCCTGAACATGCCGGATATGATACCTGAATGGCTGAAGACCGGGGATTTGTCAGCTGTTGTTCTTATGCTCAAGGGAATGGCTTTTCCGGATATAATAAGAGGCAAGGCCATAATGCTGGCAGGTAACTGGCTGGAGCTTGAAGCACTCTGCGAAAGCTTTATGGAGGATTTTGAAATTTTTCATAATCAGCTTGGTATTTTGCATAATTCTATTTATAAAGCAGCTGCAAGATTTCATCTTAATGGTATGGAGGATGGTATAGCAGTTTTACTTCCTGCACTTAAGGAGGCAGAAGCAGATGGAATAATTTTACCATTTGCTGAAAATGCAGATTTCATACTGCCTATGCTGTATATGATTTATGAAAAGAATATGATAGATAGAGAATATATAGAAGCTGTTATTAAAGCCTGTGAACAGTATAGCAAAAGCATCAAAAGGCTTCAGCATAACTCGTCACTTCTTACTGAAAGAGAAGTTGAGGTGCTGAAACTGTTATCACAGGGATTAACCCAGAAGGAAATCGCTAGAGGTCTTTATGTTTCAGTATCAAGTGTAAAAAGGTATCTTGAGAGTATTTATCATAAAATGGAGGTTAATAATAAGGTTGCTGCTATAAAAAATGCTGAAAAGTTGAATATATTATAAAAAAATGGCTATTTAGCCAATGCAAAAATATAAAAAGACTTTCTATACTATATAAGTGTGGAAAGTCTTTTAGTTTTATTAAAAAAGGCAGGTGGATCTATGATAGTAACCTTTAAGAATGCTGTACCCATGGATGATTATACATTACAGATCACAATGAGCAATGGTAACAAGCTAAAGTTCAATATGGAGCCATACCTTGGTACTGTGCAATTTTGCCCACTTAAGGATAGTGAGGTTTGGAAAAATATAAAAATCCATGATACCTATCTTTTGTGGGAGGGAAGCACAAGTGTTGAACTTTCAATAGATACCTTGTTGGCATACTTTAAATTAGTGAGGGATATTTTATGAGAGCATCTATTTCAAATGCTGTGGCAACAGATGACTACATATTATATATGACTCTTGCAAATGACAATGAAATGGAGTTTGATTTTAAGCAGGTTTTTGAATATCCACGATTTAAAACTCTAAAGGACGTAAATAAGTGGAAAGCAATACAAGTAAATGGGTATTCTCTTTCATGGGGAGAAGGCAGTTCAATGGTGGAGCTTTCCTTAGATGAGTTATTGTACTATTTTGCATAAGGAACAGGCATTAACACAAATATAGCTGACTTCTGGCTATATATAATTTGATTTAGGCAGAAGAAAAATACTGCAAGATAAAAAAGATATAAAGGAGGCATAATTATGAGACGATTTACAAAGACGTTATCTATTCTTCTATCAGTCTTAATGGTATTAAGCTTAGTACCGGTATTGCCAGCAAAAGCATCTGAGTCTATGCCAGTTGTTGAATATGTAAAAGCACCAATTCTTGAATACAAGGCAGGAGATATAGTAAGATTTGATTTACATGCTCCAAATTATAATGGAAGGGTGCAGTATAGAGTAATCCTATGGAATGGTAACGAGAAGGAAGCAAGGGATTTATGGACAACAGGGGATAGATATTATAGTAATTGGATACCAGATAGCAATACTACTTTTAACCTTCACTGGAAAATTGATGAACCAGGTGTATATAGAATAACAGTTTATGTAAAAAGAGCAGGAATAAAAAATAGCAGCACTGCTTTAAGTAAATATAATTGCGACAGCTATATGGAATCACAGCCATTTGTGGTTAAGGAAAAGGAAAAGGAAAAGGCTACAGTCTTTGATAAGAATGAACAAACCTATGGCTCAACAGAGCAAAATAAAGCTGAAGTATATAATAGAGATATCAGCATATCAGGAAAAAATGTCACCTTTAATAATGCAGAGCTTAAGGGGAATCTTTCAATAACTGGAGACAATACAGTAATAAAAAATGTTAATGTATCAGGTAAAATAATAATTGATCCAGGCAAGGATGGAAGCTGTACATTGGAGAATGTAACTACAAGGAATATTCAAGTATTATCAGGTGGATGCAACAGTATACACATAAAGAACGCAAAAGCAGAAACAATGAATATAGACAGTAAAAATACTGTAAGAATTGAGGTTGATGGTGATACAGAAATAGTATCAGTCCAGGCAAATGGATATGTAATATTTGATAAAAAAAGCGGCAAATTCAATAGCATAATAATAGCAAAGAATGAAAATGGAGAATCAGTAGTTGAATTGAGGGGAGACATACAGGATAAGATTGTAGTAGAGGGAGCTGCATATATTAAAACTGCACAAGCTTCAAGGATTGCCAACCTAGTTATAAATACTAAAAGCAGTACAGACAAGGTAAAGCTTGAAGGAAATTATGACAGGGTAGAAGTAAACAGTATTGCAAAGCTGGAGCTTAAAGGAAATACAAAGCTTAAGAGCCTGGTTGCAAATAAGGATACAGAAGTAACCATGGATAAAACAGCAGTTATTACTGATGTTGAGAAAAATAATAATGATGTTGTAATTATTAAAGAAGGTGGTTCCAAAGAAAACACAGAACCAAAGGACAATAGTGGTTCATACATACCCCCAACAATATTAGTAACTAATATTGCAGTTACAAGTGATGGAAATATAGACACAGTTATAAAGGGGAAAACACTGCAGATGAATGCAGCAGCAGCACCAGCAAATGCAGAAAACAAGACGATAGTATGGACTGTTTCACAAGGAACAGAAAAAGCAACTATTGACAAATTAGGATTATTAACAGCAGTTGAAGCTGGCAGTGCAACAGTAAAGGCAGCTAATCCAGACTCAGGAGTGTCTGGAACTAAGGTAATAAACATAGTTGATGATCCAGCATTAATAGCAGAGTATACAAATGCAGCAAATGCAGAAGCAATAAAGGCAGTATTAAACGAAAACAAATTGGGATTAACATTAACAGATTATGATGGATTAGATGACCCTGGTAAATTAGAAGTAGCAGCAAAATTGTTTAGTGTAAAAGCTACACTAACAACAAAAGCACTGATACAAGCATCAGTAACAGTAGCAATATTAGAATCAAAGCTAGCATCAATAGAAAGAACATTAGTGGCAGAGTATACAAATGCCGCCAGTGTGGAAACAGTGAAAATATTGTTGGATAATAATGAATTAAAACTAGACTTGACTAGTTATGCTAAATTAGGGGCAGATGGTAAATCAATAGTTGCAGCAGCATTGTATAATAAAAGAGCTTCCCTAACATCAATGATATTGATACAAGATGCTGTTACATCAGCCATGCCTGTATTTATTACCAGAATAGGTGCAGCAATACCGAATGGAGCATATAAACAAGGAGCTAGCATTAATATAGCTGTTGATTTTAGTACAAATGTTACTGTAACTGGTACACCTGTTATTCATCTGGATATGTCTGGGGAAGTTAAAGATGCCAAGTATTTAAGTGGAAGTGGTACATCTACCTTAGCATTTGATTACACTGTGCAGTCTGGAGATAATACCTCAGATCTTGAGTACACGGGGACAGATGCTTTAGATTTAAACCTTGGAGGTATTAAATCGGTAGACAATATTAAGGATGTATTTTTGACTTTGCCTGTGCCAAAAAGCAGCAATTCATTAAGTGGTACTTCAGATATTGAAATAGATACTACTCATCCTGGCGCTATTACAATATCTATTCCTAATGAGATACCAGCTAATAGTAGTGTAACCTTAAATGCTGAAGGAGGACCTCTAGATAGTGCATCATGGAATGATATTTTAAGTGAAATAAAAGCGAATACTGGCAAAGGAAGCAATTGGATAACTGGAGTGGAGAACAGTAATTTGAGTATTGTACCTAATGGCAGCTTTGCAGCTTTAAAAAACAATAGCAATGCTAAAGCTGTTATAGAAGCAGATTTTATAATTTCTAAAACCAAGATTTATGATAAAGCCGGAAATTATTCAGATACTGACATAGTCATTAATTCTCATATAATGTCAAAGATTATAGGAGTAAATTCATCCAGTGCTGATGGATACTATAAAGCTGGAGGTACAATTTCTATAAATGTTGCCTTTGATGAACCAGTAGATGTAACTGGGTCACCAGCACTGTGTCTGGAGACAGGGGTAAATGATCGTCTGACAAACTATATTTCAAGCTCTGGAACTAATACATTGACCTTCAGTTATACAGTCCAGACAGGAGATACAAGCAATGACCTTGATTATACATCAGAAAATGCATTGATTTTTAATGGAGGAAGGATAAAGGTTAAGGGATCAGATATGGATGCTAACCTTACGTTACCACTTCCTGGAACTGAAAGATCTTTGGGAGGTATAAAGGACATACGTATTGATGCTATAATTCCGGCAGGTATAGATGTATCTTCACAAAATATCATTCCTGGTGGTAAAGAGATAACCTTAACTGCAGTTGATGGAATTTTGGACTATTTTTCTTGGGAGAGTATTTTAAATTTGATTAGAAGCAATACATCATCTGGGGAAAACTGGATTACAGGAATTTCTTCAACGGAGCTTCAGACAACTTTAAATTGTAATGGAATAAATGCAACTTTATCCGGTCCCAAAGATGCTGTAATTAATAGGGATTTTATCATTCCAAAGAATTTAGTTGCAGATGAAGCTGGGAATATGGCTGTTAATGACATAAGGATTGACTCTTGTAACAGTGTGACAGACATAGCAATAGCAGATAAATATGCAGTATTTGAAGTTAACAATACAACTCCAGATCTATATGTTGCTTATGCTAAAACAGTAGGTCAGTTAAAGAATGCCTTGAAAGCAGTAGATAATTCTCCACAGACATATGTTGTAGCTGATTCAACTGGCACATTAAAGGATGATAACAGCATCATTCTTCTTGGTGATGTGCTTACAGTAACTTCAGAAAGTGGTTTAAGCAACAAGTCATTCCCAATCAGAGTAGCTCCAGAACCTGTAACTACCATTCAACTTAATGAAGCTGCGGTAAATGCTTCAAGTATTACTATTGATAATACTAAGGGCTCTGAGAGTTATATGGTGATAAGATTATTTAGTATGACAGTCGGGCAAATCAAAAGTGGTTTAAAATCAACAAGTGTAGAGGCTCCACAGACATATGAGATAATTGATAGTTCTGGAAATGTTATGACGGATGAACAAAATGTTTGTACAGGAGCCCAGCTAAACGTCACTGCCTATGATGGAGTAGCTAAAGCAAGCTATGAGATTTTTATTGATTTGTCCATTATTAAGGTAGAGGATATATCTGTAGATGAAGGTGATTCAGGAACTGTTGATGCTGTATTTACAATAAGGAGAATAGGACCAATAAGTTCTCCATTAACAATTGGATATCAATTTGATTATTATGATGGTTTAGGTAAGAATAGTCCATATAATGCTAGTCATAACGTGGATTATACCTGTGGAGAATCCCATGATGTAACATTTAATGCTAATGAAAGTACAAAAACCTTCATTGTAAAGATTTGTGGAGATATAGTAAAAGAAGAAAATGAAAAATTTCAATTAATATTTATAGACAATTATCTTGGGGCTGAAATTAGATCCAAAGCAACATGTACCATCATCGATAATGACGGCGATAAGTAAAACCAACAACAATTTACAAATAGAGCACATTTTTGACATTTGTGTATATTATATACCAGGAAAAACAATCAAATAAAGGAGGTTTTCATATGTCTCAAATAGACAAAACAGAAAACAGCCCACAATGTCAAGATTGTGTATGCGAATTCAATAGGCTTGAAGAAGCACGTTTCTGGTCAAGAATTATGCAAGAACATGCTCTTTTTATTAAACTTGGGCTACCGGCAGATCAGATAAAATTCATTAAAGAGGCACAAGATTTTATAGAAAGGTTTATGGAATTGCGAAACAGGTTAGCTAGGGTATCAAAACTTGAAGGAGATCTCTTAAGAGATTTAAAACAAGCAGTAAGAGATATAATTGAATTTAAAGCTAAACTATTGAGATTGCTTATCCAGTGTAAAGTAGAACCAGGCAGTAATTATCCGCTTCTGCTAGACCATATAAGAAGGGAAGCAATGCATTTTCTAGACTTATTGCACAAGCCAGTACCTGAAGATCCGCTATTTGCACTACTGCAGGAAGAGGTGTTCTGGCTGCGTATAATGAAAGAGCATATAGAGTTTATTATACATTTGCTTGACCCATCAGAAAGAGAATTGATAAAACAGGCTAAAGAATTCAGAAAAACCTTTTCACGTTTGCTGGAAACAGCACGAGATTTAGAATCTATGAATGAAACAATGCCTAAAAACTTCAATACTGTAATACGTTTTACTGAAAATGTTATTGCCAATACTATGGAACTACGCGATTTTAAGGCAACTGCTTTTGAATTGGCAAGCTTATGTGAAATACTAAGCATTATTTCGACCCCGCTTTTACTTGATCATGTAAGACGTGAGGCAGATAAATTTCTTGATGAGTTGGAAGTGCTTTTGCCGGAAGCTAGAAAATGCCATTCTACTTTAGGAATGGAAAATCTGCCCTGTTGTCAGGATTAATGTGAATATTTTGATTCAGTTAAAATAATTTATACTGGATAAGTTAATTAGGGAGACAGGCTCCTTATGAGCCTGTCTCCCTGCCCTTATTTTTGAGCTACTATTGTGAAGGTCTTTGGAATCCCCTTATCAAACACATCAGAGGAAGAAGCTCCTTCCTCCTCAAGGAGATTTATAATAAGTCAGCTTTGTGCAGCAGCAGTTACAATTTCCCCTTGATTCTATAAGCTAATTTATATGGAAAAGTTTATTTGGACCTTTATAGTTGGAGGATTAATATGTGTGTAGATCAACTATTCAATTTTTACATTAACGGAATAAACAGCATTATACCCATAACCCTTTTTATTCCATTCTGCTACATTTGGCTGAGCTCTGCCATCAGAATCATATGCCCTTGACATTATTGTATATTCACCTTTTTTATCCACCTTCCATGTATAACTCCAGAATGTCCAGGAATAGGGATGCTGGCTTTGATTATATAGATTAACCCCAGACCAGCTTCTTCCTTCATCGAGGCTTATTTCAACCTTTAGGATTTTCCCATGTCCTGTCCAAGCAATTCCATCAATGTTATGAACACCTGCAGATAATATTTGATAATCCAGAGGCTGTTGAATAACAGAATTAACGTTAATCGTTGTTACAGGTCGTACATTTGCTGCTTCTTCTTTATTGGGGTAATAGACATAATCATCAGTTTGAAAGGGCCCCTGAAATTTGTATGGGATAACTGTTATAGATCTTAGCCACTTCACTGATGCCATTGCATACCAATTTGGAACAATTATCCTCAAAGGGTATCCATGCTTAAAGGGTATTGGTTCCCCGTTATATTCATAAGCGATTATAGTATCAGGATGAAGGGCTTTAGGCACTGGAAGGCTCCTTTGAAAACTAAGGACTTTATCATAACCAGGCTTTTTTCCTTTGTCATATCCTTCAAAAAGAATCTCCACAGCATCAGGTTTTATTCCTGTTAAGGATAGAAGATTGCAAAGGGACACTCCCCTCCACTCACCCTGTGATATTGCTCCAGATTCCCATTGCTCTCCATGCACCCTCGGTCTGAAATATGACCGCTTATTACCTGAGCATTCAAGAGGGAGTACCAGACTTTTTGAGGGCATTTTAAGTAATTCCTCATAAGTAAAGGTAATTGGAGTTAAAACTTCACCATTGATTGGAAGTGAGTAAGTGTCCTGAGATAATTCTGGGTAGGGAAAATGATTTCTTCTAAAAAAATATTCCTTGGGTATTTTGGGCAGTCTTAAAAAATGAACTGGCATCTCTTGATTTTCGGGAAACAGGGACCTAACTAAAAGATAGGGTTTGGGCAAGGTTTTTGATTCTTTATTCATATACATACTCCATAAAAAATGTATCATAATATTTTATTTAATAATTTAACCTGATATGCAAATATAAATGGCAGCCATATGGCTGCCATTCTTAATTAATATAAACTCTTATTCTTGATTATATGGAATATTAGTAATACTGCAAATATAAAACTTATTACTGACCATATCATTAAATCTGCATAAGAGCCTACATTTGCAATTCCAATAATTCCACCAACTGTATAGAATGCAATCGATGTAATTGTCATACCTTTGCTGAATTTTGACGTCAGTGCTATTATACCTGCTATCAACATACATACGGCTAGAAAGAATCCTGCACTGCCGCTGACTTCGCTGCTTTGATTTAGTGCATTCCCAATCCCAGCAGCACAGCTCTGGAGAGAAATAATCAAAAACAATACAATACTAATTATACCTATCACTTTTTTCATAATAGAATCTCCTCCTAATAATTTGCATATTATAGTTATTTGCAAAAAAATAATTAATCATGCTTTAACTTTACAAAAAAATAAAAAAACTTTGCATTACAATCAATAAATGGCATACATATGACTTATTACTTGTTTCTGTAAAAGAAATAAGTAATAAGTCATATGTATGCCATTAAAAGGTAATCTCTCACATCAAGCAGGCTGTCGAATATTTTATAAGCATGCTTCTGAATTTGCTCATCGGGCATTATTAAATCTGGAATATTAATTCCCTTCATTCCGGTGAACCCTCCAGCACAATGCATTTTTCAGGATTAACCCCAAGTTTTTCAGCCGCCTTTAAAAATACCTCAGGGTCAGGTTTTGAATTTACTACCTCATCACCAAAGTAAAGTCGTTCAATTTTACTTTATATGAAAAAAGTTATATTCGACAAATATATACAAAAACAGACATTCATTGTATAATATCTACAATATAGCTGTGGAAGAATCGTAAATAGCTGAAGTAAAGTAGACAAGCAAGCAGGTTTAGGTGGCATTATTAGAGGCGGGAAAGCCCTAATGGTTACCTTTGTTATTTAATCTGTTCTCAACCTCTAAATGGTGCATGTGTTTTGAAGCGGTGATTTTAATAAAGGGATTATTCAACCTCAAAATTATCAAAAGGGGGGCATTAATAATGAAAATTTCATATGGGATCAGAATAGTCAATTTTCTAATTATTTTTGTTATTACAACAGGTATATTATTCATACCAACTTACTTAACAGTAAATAAAACCAAAAAATTATTTATTGATGAGTTAGGTATAAATGCCATGGATATATCCTTAACAGCAGCTAGTTTTATTGAAGAGAATATAGAGCTGTATGAAGAACTTTCATCTGCTGATGAATACATTGAAGGAAGTTATAATGAATCTTATTATAAGAAAATGTTGAAGCTCCTCCAAAAGGTAAAAAAAGAAACTGATGTTGATTATATTTTTACAGAAAAAAAAGTATCCGAAACAGAAATTGCCTATATTTTGGATGGAGAAGATCCTGATAGTGAGAGCTTCTCTCCTTTAGGTACAAGGGACAGCATGTCAAAGGAAGAACTTAAAGCTTTTAATGAGGGAATTGCAACTAAAACAGATTTAATTAAGGATAAATATTGGGGATATTACATTACAGGATTCGCTCCCATTTTTGATAAAACTAATGGTGAAGTCATAGGGCTTGTGGGTGTTGATTTTTCCTTAGAGCATGCTAAGGAAATAATAAATGGTGCTACTGCGAATATTTTTATAATCTTTTTACTGATAAATATACTAATATCTATTACTGTATATAAATTATTATATATATACCACAAGAGATTAAAAATTGATTATACGACTGGATTATATAATAAGAGATATTTTGAAGATTATTTAAAAATGGCTGTACAGATTGTTCAACAAAAAGGTGAACCTTTATCTCTTATGATGGTTGATGTTGATAATTTTAAGAAGATCAATGACAAATACGGGCATATAGCTGGTGATAAGGTTTTGAAAGCTATTGCAGGGATAATGCAAATGAATCTAAGAGATATGGACATATGTTCCCGTTTTGGCGGAGATGAGATTGTAATAATCCTTCCTGGGACAAATGAGGTTGATGCTGCTGTAGCTGCAGAGAGGATAAGAGAAAAGGTTTTTAATCTGGATTTAAATATTGATGACATGGATTCAATTGGTGTAACCCTGAGTATTGGTATTGCTGAATTGAAAAATGGTATGAGAGGTGATAAATTAACAGAGCATGCCGATAAGGCTCTATATGTCTCAAAAAATACAGGTAAAAATAAAGTTACAATATATAATGAAGCTTGATTTTATAAAGTATATATTTGACATAAAAAATGACCGGACAGGAGTTGATTTTTTAGCTGTTGTCCGGCTCTTTTTATTTAACTTGTGCTACCGGCAGATCAGATTAAATTGATTAAGGAGGCACAAGATTTTATAGAAAGGTTTATGGGATTGCGAAACAGGTTAGCTAAGGAATAAAAACTTGAAGGAGATATCTTAAAAGACTTAAAAGAAGCATTAAGAGATATAATTCAATTTTGGCTAAACTATTGAGATTGCTTATCCAGTATAAAGCAGAACCAAGCAGTAATGTAACTTCTTCTTTATTGTGATAGTGTCCATTAAACAAATATGCAGCCTGTTAGGCAGATTGACACTAACGAGGGTTGTGAAACTTCCCTCTCCGGTGACTGGCACCTGCTTTGGCTGCAGCATTAAATATGGTATACTGATAAATATTGAGGAATCAGTAGAAAGTTTGATATTGTTCTATGATACATCAAAAACATATAAGAAAAACAAAGGATTTGGATAAATGATGAAAAAACTAGTCGTAGGAATATTAGCTCATGTAGATGCAGGCAAGACGACCCTGTCAGAGGGCATGCTTTATCTGAGCGGTAAAATTGGAAAACTGGGCAGGGTGGACAATAAGGATGCATACCTGGATACCTATGAACTGGAGCGTGCCAGAGGTATCACTATTTTCTCCAAGCAGGCAATATTTGAAACCGGTGGAATTCAGATAACACTGTTGGATACTCCCGGGCATGTGGATTTTTCAGCTGAAATGGAGAGGACTCTTCAGGTATTGGATTATGCAATCCTTGTCATAAGTGGCGCAGATGGAGTGCAGGGGCATACCAAGACCCTGTGGCGGCTCTTGGAGCTGTACGGGATTCCTGTTTTCATTTTTGTGAACAAGATGGACCAGCCTGGGACGGATAAGGAAAAGCTTTTGGAAGGATTGAAAAAGCAGTTGAATGACGGGTGCATTGAATTTGAACCTGTTAAGAAGGAAGGCTTTTATGAAGAACTGGCCATGTGTGATGAAGGCATGATGGAAGTTTATCTTACAACAGGTCATATAGAGGCACTTCAGATCAAAAAAGCTGCTAAGGAGCGAAGGGTATTTCCATGCTTTTTTGGATCGGCTTTAAAGTTGGAGGGCGTTGAACAATTGATGCAGGGCATTATGGAGTATGGGAAAATACCTTCTTATCCTAATGAATTCGGTGCTAAGATATTCAAGGTAACAAGGGATGAACAGGGAAACCGACTTACTCACATGAAGCTTACCGGGGGGAAGCTGAGGGTAAGGGACCTTCTTGGAAGTCTAGGCTGGGAGGAGAAGGTGAATCAGATTCGCATTTATTCAGGGCAGAAGTATGAAGCAGTAAATGAACTTGAGGCAGGGGCTGTATGTGCAGTGACTGGACTAAGCAAGGCCATGCCCGGCGAAGGTTTGGGAATAGATGAGGCTTCAGAAGCCCCGGTCCTTGAGCCTGTATTGTCTTACAGAATGATACTTCCTGAAGGATGTGACCCAAGAGCAATACTTCCGAAGCTTAGGCAGATCGAAGAAGAAGAGCCAGAGCTTCATGTTGTCTGGAATGAGCAGCTGCAGGAGATTCAAGTCAGGATAATGGGGGAGGTACAGTTAGAGATACTGCAGAGCCTGATACAAAGCCGTTTTGGAGCTCTGGTATCCTTCGACGAAGGAGGAATCGTATATAAAGAGACAATTGCTGATGTGGTTGAGGGAGTAGGGCATTTTGAGCCCTTGAGGCATTATGCTGAAGTACATCTGCTGCTTGAGCCCGGGGAAAGGGGAAGCGGCCTTGTGTTTGGAACCAATTGCAGCGAGGATGTGCTTGGAGGAAGCTGGCAGAACCTGGTTTTGCATCATCTGGAGGAAAAAACTCATAAGGGAGTTTTAACAGGGTCAGATATTACGGATATGAAAATTACCCTGGTCTCCGGAAAAGCACACAACAAGCATACACAGGGCGGTGACTTCAGGGAGGCTACCTGCCGGGCAGTGCGTCAGGGCTTGATGGAGGCAGGATCCCTATTACTGGAGCCCTATTATTCCTACCAACTGGAATTACCTGAGAAAATGGTGGGAAGAGCCATGACTGATATAGATAAAATGCAGGGCACCTGCCAAATATCACATTCATATGGTGAAACGGTTGTCCTTGTGGGCAGTGCTCCTGTCAGCAGCATGAGGAATTATCAGAAGGAAGTAGTTGCTTATACCAAAGGAGCCGGCCGTCTGTTTTGCAGTCCCAAGGGATATGAACTCTGCCATAATGCTGAAGAGACCATAGAACGTATAGACTATGACCCGGAAAAAGACCTGGCAAATCCAACGGGATCAGTGTTTTGCACACATGGTGCAGGCTTTATTGTCGGGTGGGATGAAGTCAAGGATCACATGCATTTAGAGAGCTGCCTTCTGCAAAAGGAGAATTCATCAGGTGAAGCATCCCAGGACAAAGCTATATATAAGGAAGAGAAATGGATCAGCCCAGAGGAGATTGACCGGATTATGAGCAAAACTTTCTATGCAAACCAGGGAAAAAAATCTATCTGGAAAAAAAGAAAATCAGCCATGGTCAGCTATTACAAGCCGGAAAATACAGACTATACAGTTCACACTCAGACCCTCAAGGAAGAGTATCTTCTTGTAGATGGATATAATATTATCCATGCATGGCCGGAATTAAAAAAGCTCACAGATGATGATATGGAAAGTGCCAGAATTAAACTGCTTGATATCTTGTGCAATTATCAAGGGATTCGAAAATGTGAGATCATTGTTGTATTTGATGCCTACCTAGTTCAGGGCCACAGGGAGGAAATCACAGATTATCACAATATTCATATGGTATTTACCAAAGAAGCACAAACTGCAGACCAGTATATAGAGAAATTCGCCCACGATAATAGCAAAAAATACAATATAGCTGTTGCAACCTCAGACGGGCTGCAGCAGATCATAGTCAGGGGTGCAGGCTGCCTGCTGATGTCCGCAAGAGAGTTGAAGGCTGAGGTTGAGATGATAAATGACAGGACCAAGCGGGAACATCTGGAAATGCAGGAGCCAAGCCGAAATTATCTGGGGGATGCATTGCCCACCGAATCAAAGCAGCAGATGGAGGAAATGGCAAAGGGGAATTTTAAATTTGAAAAGAACCACCTATCAGATGGAGAAAGCTAAGCCAACTTATGTCAATTGCTTTTTTTAGTGGCACTGATAAAATTGTTACGGTGAACCATACCCTCAGGTAAAAACAACTAAGGGCTTTGGATAAGTAAAAATGCCAGCCAATTAGGATTTTTATTTCCCGAATTGGCTGGCATTATGGTATGAGGTTAGAAATATCCCCTAGGACATCCTACTCCTCCAATATCTGTAGTAGTCAGGATAGTCATACTTAATGCAAGCAAAAAAGTCCTTAAGTACATTACGCTCCTTAAGCCCTTTCAGCATAGATCTTGGATAGGGCAGTGTTATATCATAGCAGCCCCTTGGATCAATTACCTTGATAGTTTCATCAGGCTGCAGATATATATGACCAAGCCTTGCGTCGAGTTTTGTAAAATGCAGCCTTTTAAACTCTTCAACAAGCTTTACAAGTTCAAAGGAGAGGTGTTCATTAATTTGATTTTTCTTTAAATAATATGATAGGGTACTGCCATATACAAAGCTCATAACAATAGAATAGCTGTCATAATCATAAACAGTAGGAAAAAACCTGCTGTTTTTTGTTTTTTGCAGTATATCAATCTGTCTTTTACAGGAATCCATTGAATGGAACACCTTTAAAACCCTGCTGTTAGGAAGCAAATAAACCTTGCCTTCATGACCCTGTCAAATAAGCTTTAGCTTATCTATATCAAGCCCTGAATAATTGAACCTGTAATTTCGCATATTTTTCATTATATATCCTAATTGTAAAATCACTATTAATTATATTTTATGATTGAAAATATAATTTGCTACTATAATCTACGAAATGCTCCCCTTGAGACCTGGCAGCCATATGACTTATTACTTATTTGTGTATTACAAATAAGTAATAAGTCATATGGCTGCCATTTTTTAAGCGCAGGAATATAAAATTATATGTTGAATTTATTATATTAGAGGAAGCTCGATTTGACTGATATATCATAAAAAGGAGATTAATATGAGTGATTTGATAGAGTTAATTGGACTGTTAAGTGATGAGGATAACATATATATTCAATGTCACAACTTTCCTGACCATGATGCAATTGCATCAGCTTTTGGACTGCAGGTGATTTTAAAGCAGTTTAATATTGATGCCCATATTATATACAAGGGGGAAATTCAAAGGGAATCCTTAAAGAAAATGATTGAAATATTAGGTATAGAGGCTAATAACTATTTAAAATATAATATTACCCAAAATGATAAAGTTATAATTGTTGACGGATGCATGGGAAACAGCAATGTAGGGGAGCTTGAAGGTGAAGAAATAGCTGTTATAGATCATCATCTTGTTAATGAACCTGAGAATGTCAAATATGTTGACATAAGACCAGACTACGGTGCTTGCTCTACAATTATATATACATATTTTAAAACACTAAATATTGATATACCCCAAAGGGCAGCCACAGCACTAATGATTGGATTGAGTATGGATACTGCACTTTTAACAAGGCATGTATCACAATTTGATGTAGAGTCCTATCCCCATTTATATGTTAATGCCAATGTTTCTGTAGTTAACAGCATATTAAGGAATTATATACAAACCAAGGATTTAAAATTTTACAAATTCCTATTAGATAATATTATTATAAAGGATAGATTTGCATTTTGTTATTTTAATGATGGCTGCAATCAGAATCTGCTTGGCATTTTAGGAGATTTTTTATTGTCTCTTGAGGAGATAGAATTTTCTGTTCTATGTGCGAAAAATAAGGATGTCATAAATTTTTCCATACGCAATGAAAGTAGGAGGCTTAATGCATCAACAGTACTTCAAACTGTACTTGAGGGTATAGGCTTTGGAGGAGGACACAATGATATGGCTGGGGGAGTAATAAAGGACATTTCAAGATTTGATAAAGACAAGATCTATGAAAGGTTTATTTGTGTGACATCTGTGTGAATGTATGCAAATGAAAAGAAACAGTGTTACACGTTCATGGAAAGGATGTTGGATATGCCATACATAGGTGTGAAACTTATATGGAAGCTGATTGAAAAGCTGGATCACAAGGATTTCTTAAAACTCCAAAGACCATCTGGCATAACAGTTATAAAGGATATATCATACATGAATGATACTGAAGATAGACACAAACTGGATATTGCTATGAAGAGTGGAATTAATACAAAACAGCCAGTAATACTGAATATACATGGTGGTGGATGGGTCTATGGTTCAAAAGAAGAACTATATGAATACTATGGAATGGGTTTGGCCCAGTATGGCTATGCTGTTGTAAGCATTAATTATAGCTTGGCTCCTGAATGGATATATCCTAGCCAAATAACAGAGGTATTTCATGCATTGGACTTTATTTATTATAATGCAGATAGATATGGATTTGACACAGAACAGGTTTTTATTGTTGGAGATTCTGCAGGTGCTAATTTGGCTGCTTTAGCTGGTATAATTGTGTCTAATGGCAAAATACAAGATGTGTATAAACTGCAAACTCAATGTAAAATCTTAGGCTTAGGATTGAACTGTGGTGTATATGATTATGCACTTTTTACAAATCTTCCCCAGGGTGAAAACCACATCAAGGCCCTATTTGGCAGAAAAGATTATGAAAAACACCCATTATTTGAGGCTGGGACTGTTTTGAATAATTTAACAGAGGATTTTCCAGCCTGCTATGTAATGGGAAGTGAAGCTGATATACTAGCAGGAGCACAAACAAAGTTAATGGAAGAAAGAGTTAAACAGTTAAGAATAAAAAGTAAAATTCATATATATAAAAAACAAAAAAGACTGCCACATGTTTTTCATATCAAGGATACAACATCAGAAAGTAAAGAATGCATGAGTGAAATGACGGAATTTTTTTATGAGCTTATTGAAGCAAGGTGTAAGTCCTGATTTACAAATCTGATATCTAATGAGGCTGTCACCTTTACTTGATTTGAATATAAACGATAATAGGGGGTTGAGTATGCAAGTAGAACAGAAAAAAATTGAAGAAATCGAAAATGGTTTGCGGCTGGAAAATTTTATAAAGGGTGATAAACTGAAATCAATGGAAGAACTAATGAATGAAACCAATACTCCAGGTGTTAGTGTTGCTATAATCATTGATTCTGAAATAGTATGGACAAAAGGTTATGGAATTGCAGATGCAGAAACACAGCTGAAGGTGGATAAAAATACTATTTTTCAGGCTGCTTCTATCAGCAAACCAGTTACCGCATTAGCTGTAATGAGTCTGGTACAAGCTGCTAGATTGGATCTGGATGAAAATATAAATACATATTTGGAATCCTGGAAATTGCCCGAAAATGAATTTACAATCAAAAATAAAGTAACTTTACGCAATCTGCTATCACATACAGCGGGAGTTACTGTACATGGTTTCGAAGGCTATAATCATAATGCTGAGCTTCCAACATTAGTTCAGGTTCTTAATGGTGAACAGCCTGCCAACTCTGATAAAATTGTTGTTGATATGGAGCCAAACACTATATTTAGATACTCAGGTGGTGGATATACAATTGTACAGCAGGCCTTAGTCGATCAGTTACAAAAACCATTTGAAGAAATTATGCAGGAATTAGTTTTAATTCCCCTAGATATGGGTAATAGTTTTTATAGTAAATGTACTTTAAATGAAAAGCAATGCATTAATGCTACTGCTGGTCATGATGATGATGGGAGCCAGATACCTGGCAAGCGACATCGTTACCCAGAGATGGCAGCCGCAGGGCTGTGGACTACAGCTGAGGATTTAGCCAAGTTTGCAATAGAAGTGCAAAAATCCTTAAAGGGTGAATCGAATAAAATTCTTACTAAAGAGTTTATGGAAATTATGACCACTCCAATTTTAAATGGCGAATTAAATATTGGATTATTCAATGAAAGGGTAGGCAGAGAACAATTATTGGGACATGATGGTGGTAATGAAGGTTATACCTGCAAAATGCTTTTTCATAAGAAAAAAGGTTATGGTGCGGTTTTAATGAGCAATTCAAACAGAGGATATGATATTAGCATGCCTTTTTTCAGAAGTGCTGCAACAGCATATAATTTAGGAGAGTAAACAAATGAATGGCAGCCATATGGCTGCCATTCAAGGTTATTATTTTAGGAAATCCCAAGTAATCCCTTAATATCTGAAAGCTCATAGTGCTTTGTAAATATGCCCATGCCACTTAGGCTCATTGCATCAAATGTAATAGCTTTATAATAATCAACCTGTTCATCTTCCTGCAACCTTTGAAAATAATCAAGGGCTTCTGATTCTTCTGACTTTTCTTTTAAAACAAAGTATTTTGCTCCATAAAATGAAATTAGTTTTATCATTTCAGGGTTTGACCATATTTCATTA
>JARDZI010000287.1 GCA_029240935.1 Clostridiales bacterium | reverse complement strand
CTAGTGAATAATCTTTAAATCCTTCACTAGGTTCAGAATAACAAGCACAAATTATAATTTTTCAGTAATTTGGAGACACCCTCAATTTAAAATTAATAATGGTGCAATGCCTATTGCACTAATCAACATTCTTTCCTTTTTGTTCTCCAACAGCTTTTGTGACCAATCAACAAAGCCTCCATCACCAGCCTCTGCCTCGCTGCCATCAATATTTACATATATTTTAAACTGAATTCCTTTATAATATTGATTTTCTATTCTAGTCATATCCAGGACAGTTTCGATGTTCATGTCTATTTCCTTATGAATATGCTCTGCTATCTTGGTGAATAGGTTGTTTGAAGCCTCATCGGTGCCGATTTTGAATAGTTTAAGCTTAAAGGTTTCTGTATGGGCAATATCTCTAAGAATGGTTTTATAAAAATTTATATGTTCAATTATATTCTCCTTTTCAAAGCTATATGAACCTGTGTCCCTTCCAGCTGTGGCCATGCAAAGTAGCTTGAAATGAGGAGTGAATCTTGGGTTGTCAAATATTTGAGTTCTTATAAGTCTATGTGTTGTACAGTACTTCATTAAACTACCAACACTTTGGGGTTGCTTCATATTTCTTTTTAAGCTGCAAATATGAAGTGCCAATGAGTTTGTTGAATCTGCCATAACCTCCGTACCTCTTAGAGCTGAAAGTATTTTATTTTGATTAACTGTCCCTACAGCTGAGCAAGCTCCCAGAGGTGCAACTGGAGATAGTTCAATAGGTGTAAATGAAAACCTCTCAGCAGCTTTCAGCATACTTAGCTCCAGCTCTTTTGTTTTAATAGGATTTTCAAATGCAGGTTTCACATACTTATTAGCTTCATAAGCCTTCATCAAAGCTGTTGGTGTTATTTCATCACACCTTAATTTATATACCTCCATCATTAAGGAGTTCAATTCTGAAGCTGAAAGTGTTCTTGTTAGTATATTTAGCAGGTCCCTACTGCCAGACTTTTCAAGTATACTTTTTATTATTTCACTTCCCATTTATACTCCCCCAACCCATTAATTATTCAAGTGAATTTTTTTAGATGCCAAAAGGTTGTTGACTGTCACCAACCTAGGGGCGAACATTGTTCGCCCGAGGGCACTATGGCTTAATATATACTGTGAGTAATGCTTTAAATAATGATTAACTGTCCCCATAATACTACAATAGCAGAATATTTGCATCTGCGCATTGTTCCACCATTTCCTCTGGCCAAACACCGGCTTGAACCTCACCTATGTGGGCTTTCTTTAGGAAGAACATACACATTCTAGATTGGCCAATACCTCCACCTATTGTGTAGGGAAGCTTTCCTGAAAGAAGCATTCTGTGGTATTCAAGTACTTTTCTGTCCTCACAGCCTGCTAGCTTTAATTGCTTCTCAAGTGCAGCTTCATCCACCCTTATACCCATAGAGGATATTTCAAATGCTCTCTTTAGAACTGGATTCCAAAGTATTATATCTCCATTTAGCTCCCAATCGTCATAATCTGGAGATCTTCCATCATGCTTTGCACCTGATTTTAAGCTTCCACCTATTTTCATAATAAATACTGCTCTTTTTTCCTCTGCTATCTTATCCTCCCTTTCCTTTGGAGTGAGGTTAGGATATCTGTCCTCTAGCTCTTGCGTTGTTATAAAATATATTTCCTCTGGGAGAAGCTTTTCATAATCCTTGTTTAGGCTTAAAATATAATATTCAGTGGATTTTAGAGTATTGAATATTTTTTCTACCACTAATTTTAATGTTTCTTCATTTCTGTCCTTATAGTCTATAACCTTCTCCCAGTCCCATTGGTCAACATATATGGAATGAAGATTGTCAGTTTCCTCATCACGTCTTATTGCATTCATGTCTGTATAAAGACCTTCATCTGCCTTGAAACCATATCTCATAAGTGCGATTCTCTTCCACTTTGCCAGTGACTGAACAATTTCTATATCAGCGTCATCTATAGACCTAGCATCAAAGGATACTGGCCTTTCAATTCCGTTTAGATTGTCATTTATACCATTTCCCATTCTTACAAATAGCGGCGCAGATACTCTAGTTAAATTGAGTGCATTTGATAAGCCCTGCTCAAAATGGTCCTTTATCATCTTAAGTGCAACCTCAGTTTTTCTAATATCTAATCTTGGTTTGTAGTCCATTGGTATGTTCCATTGTCTAATATAATCCATCAAAATCCCTCCATCAGTTTTATTTTTTTAGTGTATAAAGAGCAGTTACTGCTAATTCCCCATTTATTGTATTAATATATTGCATCTTCTTTTCTGCCATTGCTTTGATAAAGCCTCATCTAAAAAAAAATAAAAAAAACCTCTCATCCCTGTATATAAGGGACGAAAGGTTGTGTTCCGCGGTACCACCCTGATTAGTTTAAAACTCACTTAATTAGTACAGAAGTTCTCTTCGATACTATCCATTCTTTAACGGTGTGGTTCCGTCCAAGCCTACTATCTAATGATTTCGGTTGGAAACTCAGAGATGTTCTTCAATACAGCCATTGTATTGGTCTTTCACCATCACCAACTCGCTAGGACTCTCCTCTGTACCTACTCTTCTCTTCATTGTCTTTAGCTTTTTTACAATTATAGAACTTTAAAACTGCAATGTCAATAATATTTTATTCATATTTTTAAATATTTTTATAAATTTTATTTATTATTAATTCCTAAATGAAAGATTATCCAATATTTCTGTCATTTTTGCTTCTTAGGGTGCCAAACACCTCTATTGGTCCATAATTACACAATTACACAATTATACAATTATTATTTGCTAATGTTGACAGAAAATTCTTAATACATTATTATTTAGGTAAGATGTCAGATGTATGACAAGTTAATATTGCAATTACATAAAATAGAAATATAACTAACATAATACTAGGGAGGTGATTTTTTGATAAGAGCAGATAAGGATTTAGCCTTTATTCTTCAGTTTGAGAATGTGGCATGGTATGAAAAGGGTTGTGTTAAGATTTTAGATAGGAGAATATATCCTGCAAAAATCGAATTTGTTACTTGCTATAATCATACTGAGGTTGCAAAAGCAATCACAGATATGGTTACACAGAGTGGTGGTCCCTATGCAGCAGCTGGAATGGGAATGGCACTTGCTGCCTATGAAGCAAGGAATAAGTCACAAGAGGAGATACTTGAGTACCTACAGTCAGCTGCATATGCACTTTCTCATGCAAGACCTACCACTGTTAAGAGAATGGAGCTTGTAGTTGGAGGCTGCATTGAAGCTGCGATAAACGCCCTGGAACAGGGATTAGAGCTTGATGAAGCAATTTTTTTACATGTCTTGAATTCAATGAATAAAAGATATATCAGAACTGGTGAGGTAGCTAATTATCTTGTTGATATGTTTCCAAACAAGGGTGTTATTATGACACAATGCTTTGGCGAAACAATAGTTGGTCTTATGCTTAAGGAAGCAAAGCGAAGGAAAAAGGATATTAAGCTAATTTGTCCTGAGACCCGCCCATATTTCCAAGGAGCAAGGCTTACTGCAAGTGTTGCATATGAGCAGGGCTTTGATGTTACTGTTATAACAGATAATATGCCGGCCTACATAATGATGAGTAAAAAAATGGATTTATTCACCTCTGCAGCTGATGTAATTTGTATGGATGGTCATGTGGTAAACAAAGTTGGTACTCTTCAAATCTCAATTGCAGCAAAGTATTTTGGAATACCCTATTTCGTTACTGGAATCCCAGACAGAAGTCATGGTAAGGTTTCCACTGTGAAGATTGAGGAGAGAGATGAGAGCTATGTTTTAGAAGCAATGGGTATAAGGACTGCAATGGAGGGAGTTAAGGGCTATTATCCTACATTTGATATTACTCCTCCACATTTGGTAAGTGGAGTTGTTACTGATAAAGGGATTTATTCTCCCTACGACCTTAAGAGGTACTAAGGGATAATAGGTATTATTGGTTTATTAAACTATATTTATAATAAAAGGAGTAGATGATTATATGTTAATGCAAGCTGAAAGAGAACAAATTGTGGAATATGGTAAAAAACTTGTTACTACTGGCTTAACAAAGGGAACAGGTGGAAACTTAAGTATTTATAACAGGGACAAAAAGCTAATGGCTATTAGTCCTAGTGGAATAGACTATTTTCAAATTAAACCAGAGGATGTTGTGATATTATCAATAAATGGTGAAAAGGTTGATGGAGATAAAACCCCCTCCAGTGAACATGAGATGCACAGGATAATTTATGAAAGAAGAACAGATATAGATGCTGTTATTCATACCCATACAATGTATGCCACAACCCTGGCATGTTTAAACTGGGACTTGCCTGCTGTTCATTACCTTGTAGCATTTGCAGGACTTGATGTGAGATGTGCGAAATATGCAACCTATGGTACAAAGGAGCTTGCTGAAAACGCATTTGAGGCAATGAAGGATAGAAAGGCAGTTTTATTAGCAAACCATGGTCTTTTAGCAGGAGCAAATGACCTGTTAAATGCATTTAACGTTACAGAAGAGATTGAGTATTGCTCAGAGCTTTACTACAGAACCAAAAGTGTAGGACAACCGGTTATACTTCCTGCCTGGCAGTTGAAAAGTGACATGTTGAAAATTATAATTTTCAACTTGTCAGTTGTCACGTGCCTGGCACTATTTAATTATTAATATCATATATATTTAAAATCGTTAGTATATAGCATATTTCATCGTCGTTAATATTAACCTCATATTCATCTTCCATTTTCTTTATGGATCCTTTTATTTTCCTAAAACCCTTAGAATTTTTTTCTTTAAATTCTTCTATATCTGCAAATTTAACCTCGTCCCCATGAATACATCTATTTAGCATACAGCCTAAATGAACAATCAAATCAATTAAATTTTCCTTTTTATTATCATTGAAATCCAAATGAAGGGCTTCAATAAACTCTTTTATGCTAGAAATAGCCATTTCAGGATTTACATACTTTACATATTTCTCTAGCAATTTTTTTGCTATTGTATATACAGTTTCTTTTTCTTTGAAGCTTTCTTTATTAT
>JARDZI010000286.1 GCA_029240935.1 Clostridiales bacterium | reverse complement strand
ATTTCTTGCAACTGGATCTTGGAGAGGCGCTGCATTAAACATTGTATGCTTAGCAATTGGAGTTGCAATATATCTACCATTTGTGGTTATATCAGAAAATTACCAGGCAAGAGCTGAATTGGAAGCTAAGAATACCATAAGTATGTAATTTTATAAAGAGATAGGACGATAATAAAAATTGAAATTATTTGCTCTTAGCTTAAAATAGTATTAAAACTCTAATAGGATAAAAGTCCTGTTAGAGTTTTTTATAGGAGGTATATCAT
Organism: Clostridiales bacterium; assembly: GCA_029240935.1. GTDB lineage: Bacteria > Bacillota > Clostridia > Clostridiales > Caloramatoraceae > JARDZI01. Next base: position 10,150 of record JARDZI010000286.1, on the reverse strand, counting down.
GAAAAAGTTAGGTATTTCCATTTATCCAAATCATGAAGCTAATGATGAAATTTTCAATTATATTGAACTAGCAAATAAGTGTGGATTTAAAAGAATTTTCACTTGCCTTATTAGTGATGAGGGCAGAGAAGTTGAAGAGGTAATAAAAGAGTTTAAGGAAATTGTTACTTATGCAAATGAAAAAGGTATGGAGGTTATTGCGGATGTAGATAATACTGTATTTAAAAGGTTTAACATAACCTATAAGGATTTATCCTTTTTTAAGGAGCTTGGACTTTATGGTGTAAGGCTGGATCTTGGATATAGTGGTATGGAGGAATCCGTAATGACCTTTAATCCATATGGTATAAAGGTAGAACTAAATATGAGTGGTGGAACAAAGTACGTGGACAATATTTTTTCATACAAACCTAATGTAGAGAATTTATTGGGGTGTCATAATTTCTATCCCCATGCTTATACTGGATTGAGCTATGAGCATTTTATAAAATGCAGCAGGCAATTTAAAAGTATAGGAATAAGGACAGCAGCATTTATAAATTCTCCAACTGCAAAATTTGGACCTTGGCCAGTTTTTGAAGGTCTATGTACTTTGGAGATGCACAGAGGTCTACCAATTGATGTTCAAGCAAAACACTTATTTATCACCGGGCTGATTGATGATGTAATTATTGCTAATAGTTTTGCATCAGAGGATGAATTAAGGACATTAAGTAAGATAAACAAGGGTATGCTGGAATTTAAGGTTAACCTGGTTGATGATATCCCAGAGCTCGAAAGAAAAATAGTTTTAGAGGAGCCTCATTTTAACAGGGGAGATATTTCCGAATATGTTGCAAGATCAACACAGAGCAGGGTTAAATATAATGGGCATGATTTCCCACCATTTTATACACCAGATATTAAAAGGGGTGATATATTAATCGATTCTTCCCTTTATACAAGATATGCAGGAGAGCTTCAAATAGCATTAAAGGATATGAGAAATTCAGGTAAGACAAATGTAGTAGGCAGAATTGTAGAGGATGAATTATTTCTCCTTGATTATCTAGAGCCATGGATGAAGTTTGGTTTTATAAGTCTGTGACAAGTTAAAAGTGAAATTTCACTTTTAACTTGTCACTTGTCACGTGCCTGGCACTTATGAGTTGGAAGCAGCGGTTGCGGCAGACATTGCACTAACAGATGCAATCATGGCAGCAGTTTGAGCTGCTATAATCCCTTGAATAGTAATTCCTAAATTTGCTTTTAGCAGGTCTTCATGTTCTTTGTAATTATCTATGTTTTTAGCAGTTACAAGTGAGGAGGCAATTAGTAGAAGCATTTCCTTTCCAACCCACCTAAACTCCTTGGTTTGCTTTAAGCAATCAATAATTTCTATCATCTCATCTAACAATTCATTGTCATTGTTATATATTAGTGCTAATAGGCCTACTGTTCCATAATGAGTTGTGTTAATTTTAATTTTATGATTTTTAAAATAATTAACAATACTCTGGCATTTTTGAATCTTTACTTCATTTGAGTCACTTCCAAAGGATAATATATGCGATAAGAACTGAAGACTATTAGTCTTATAAAAACCGGCATTATGTAACATTTCAAATAGATTTTCCACTTTATTTACTATTGTGTCAACATTATCATCTGAAAGTGAAAGAAGCACAGCAAGAGGATAATCATCCTGGCCAGTTAACCAGAAGTGTTTTTCACCCATCATATCATATATTATCTTTGATTTTTTAATATACATTTGTATATTTTCATCCTTACCAGATGACAGTAGTACATATGCAGCTAACCCAGTATAGGTTCCTCTGCTGAAGCCACCAACTTTAAGCTCTTCCTCATAGTTAACAAGCTTTAGAAAACTTTCCTTAGGATCCTCAAATTTAGTATGTAGTAGAGCTGATATAAAAAATTTGTCATAGGTTCTATAATGGGAAAAAATCCCTGTTCTTTCCTTTATAAGCCTGTGCATATCATCCATTAATCCCTTGTCAAATTCCACATTGCTTAATGCATAAATTAAAGAAGTAAAAATATTTATTAACTGGGAAGAGGACCATTTGTATTCCTTCATCATTGTTTTATAAATATTTTCGAATTTAGTAAGTACTTGATTTACAGACGAATTCATAGGAACACCTCCAAGTTTTTATTAATAAATAAAATTCTGCTAGGAACATTCATATATCAGTATATCAATAATGAAGTAGGCTTTCAACATCCAAAGATTATAAAGAAAATAGAAAAAGTATAGAGTTCATATTAATATTTTTGTAACTATTATTAAATATGTTTGTAAAGCAAAAAAAGAATAGGAGGATTAATATTATTGTATAAAATAGGAATGACATTATGAAAATGGTGAGGATGTGAATATATACTCTAATATGATTTAGAAAATTACACAATATAAATTATAAGGAGAGAATAATGCTCTAAAAAACAAGGGACTGCAGAAAGGAGAGCAAAATGAATAAAGTTAATGGAACAGCAAAAAAAATTATTACGAAGGTAGTTATAATATTATTAGCTGTAACATCAATAGGATTCTCAGCTTCTGCACTCTTTATGTATACTCAGCTTGATAGAGTAAAAATAAATAAAATCTCTAAAAGTGATAATGATCTGGGCATTACACCAATTCAAATAGATCCTGAAATTGAAATGAATCAAGTTGCAGAAGCAACACCAGTCAAGGAAACTCAACCTATTAAAGATATACCTCCAATTATGGTGAAAAAACCTATAGTAGAAGAAAAAAAAGTTTATGGTACTAAAATTACTAATATAGCCCTTTTTGGTATAGATGTTGGAAGACAAAAAAACGAGGCTGCACATTCTGATGCAATAATGATTATCTCAATTGATGAGGTTCATAAAAAAATAAAGCTCTCTTCCATTATTAGGGATACCTATGTAGATATTGATGGTCATGGGAAGGGAAGAATAAATGCAGCATATATGTTTGGAGGACCAGAGCTTGCTATAAAAACAATTAATAAAAATTTTAATATGAATATTAGAGACTACTATACTGTAAATTTTTCAGGACTTGCAGATATAATTGATGGAGTCGGAGGAATTGATATAAATATTAAAAAAAGAGAGATAGATGAAGTCAACAAATATATGAGAGAAGTTGCTAAAATAAAAAAACAAAGGTCAACTCCAATAGCCAGTGCTGGACTTCAAAGGCTAAATGGAAAGCAGGCTGTAGCCTATGCTAGGATTAGAAAGGTTGGAAATGGAGATTTCGATAGAACTGAAAGGCAAAAATCAGTTTTAACAGCATTAATTGTTAAAATACAAAATCAAGGACCTGGGAAATATCCATATTTAATTTCTAAGATGCTTCCATATGTTGAAACAAGTATGTCCAAAGCAGAAATTGTTAAGACTGGAACTGATGTATTTACAGCAGGCATATCAAATATTGAATGGTGCAGGTTCCCAGTTGATGGATATTACAAAGGCAAGTTAATAAATAAAGCCTGGTATCTAGTAACTGATATAAAATCTACAAAAAAACATTTACACAAATTCATATATGAGGATTTTAATCCAACAAAAAAATAAACTACAGGCATCCAAAAAACTGTAAGGGCGAACAGCGTTCGCCCGCCACTGTGCATACAGTTCCAACTAAAGTGAATAGAATAAAAGTAAACAATATTTATAAGTATGTCTAATTCTAAATTTCTGATAAAATAGTTATTAGGTTAGTATGAATATGGAGTGATATTATGATGGATGAGGGAATCAAGGTTCTTATTTGTGAAGATGAGAGTTCAATAAGAAAATTTATTAATATAAACTTGTGTATAAATGGCTTTACGGTAATTGAGGCAGAGTCTGGAGAAGAAGCCCTTGAAATGATTAGGGTACATAAGCCTATGATTGTAGTACTTGATGTAATGCTTCCTGGAATAGATGGCTTTGAAGTATGCCAAAGAATAAGAAAATCAAGATCTGAAATTATTATTATTATGCTAACTGCCAGAGGACAGGATATGGACAAAATAATGGGGTTGGGATTAGGTGCAGATGACTATATGGTAAAACCATTTAACCCCCTTGAGCTTGTTGCAAGAATAAAGGCAATACTTAGAAGAAGTAATAATCCAAACCTCCAATCTAAGGATAGGGTTAAATTTGGGGTTCTTGAAATAGATAAGAAGTCACAAAAGTTTTATAAGGATTCTAGGGAGATTGATTTAACTCCTACAGAATTCTCTATTATAAATATATTTATGAATAATCCTGGGAAGGCATTTAGCAGGGATGAGCTTTTGAATGCAATTTGGGGACAAGATTATTTTGGAGACGTTAAAACAGTGGATGTGCATATTAGGCGACTAAGAGAGAAAATTGAGGACAACCCATCCTCTCCAAGCTATATAGAAACTGTATGGGGATTTGGATATAGGTGGCAGGAGGAAAGCAAATGAAGAGCATAAAGAAAAGGCTTGTTAGTAATTTTCTATTTATAATTATTATCACAGTAGTAATACTTGAGGTTTTAATCATAAATATTGTAGGGGAAAACTACTATAAAAATCTTGAGGATAATATGTATAATCAAATAAGGGTTTCATCAGATTTATACTTAAGATATTTTTCAGACTCAAGCCTTAAGGATAATGTGCTTAATAATGTGGATACCTTTTGGAAGCAGACTACTGCCCAGGTTCAGATAGTTGATACTAAAGGCAATGTGTTAATGGATTCTATAGGTGTAACTCCTGGGAACCTATCCCAAATGGAGGATATAGAAAAAGCATTAAAAGGTGAAAGAGGAAGATGGATAGGTAATGTGGATTATGACAACGAGAGAGTAATGACAATAGCTTATCCATTAAAGTCAGGGAACAATATTGTTGGGGCTCTTAGGTTTATTTCATCCTTAAGAGAGGTAAACAAGGAAATAACTATTGCTGAACCTTTAAAGGAGGTCACCCTAGTAGCAGAGGAAATGGCTGCTGGAAATTATAAAATACAGAGCAAGAAAAGATATGATGATGAGGTTGGGAAGCTGTCGGATACTTTAAATTATATGGCAGAGGAAATTCAAAAGGAGGATCAGCTAAAAAATGAATTTATATCCTCCATGTCCCATGAACTAAGAACTCCATTAACCTCAATAAAGGGATGGGCTATTACATTAAAAAACAAAGATGTTTCTAGCACAGATATGTTGTTTGATGGACTTGATATAATTGAAAAGGAAAGTGATCGTCTAACCTCTATGGTGGAGGAGCTATTAGATTTTTCAAAGTTCACTTCTGGGAAAACTACTCTCAAACAGGAGAGGGTAAATATTATTGATGTTATACTGCAGATAAAAACACAACTTACCCCAAGAGCTGTAAGGGAAGGTATAGATTTTAGGGTTGAGCTAAATGAAGATGTGCCATTTATAATTTCAGATGAAAAAAAGTAGTAAGTCTCAAAATGGAATAGGACTATCCATTTGTGATGAGATTATTAAATTAATGAATGGAACTTTTGAAATTTACAGTGAAGTAGATAAGGGTACTGAAGTAGTGATTACCCTTCCATTATAGGGAGTGATATATTTGTCAAAGAGTAAATTGATTTGTGTTATCCTGTTGATAATAATATTGTTAACAGGCTGCACCAGTTCCACTGGAGATACAGTGGGTAAAATAACATCACCCCAAAATAAGCTAATGGCAATTGTGGGTAAGTGGGAAATTGAAAGAGGTTTCAATAGTGATTTTACAGAAATGACTGAAGAGACTAAAAACAAATGGGTTGGAAAAACTGTGCAATTTTCTGATAAGGCTGTACTTGTAAGAGAGGATGTATTTAATGAGCCCCAATATAAAGTTAAAAAAGTAAATACCGAGGATTATTTATTATATAGACATAAACAGTCTGCTGAGAAATATGGAATAAAGGATAATGAAGTATATGTTATTACAATAGCTGTTAAAGAACTATATTCCTTTGACACAATTGTAATAGATGATGGAAAATTAATTATAGAATTTGAGGATTATATTTTCTATTTAAAAAAATTATCAAATACTGTAGATAGTTCACTTATTAGTAAATTTAGTGGAGAAAATGAAAATGATAATCCTAATATAATAGCTGGTGAAATTCCAGCTAAAACAGGTCTTGTAATTGGATTAAAATATCCTGGGAAGGATAGGGAAGGCAAGGTTGAGTATAAATATAGAACATTATGGGTTGGGTCAGAGGACAGGTTACTTCGCCCTGTACTGGAAACAGGTGGTATATTTTTCCCTAGGCATGATGGGTTTTGGAGAATAGAAACTAAAAGAATAACTGCAATAGATAAAAGTGAGGATGCTTTTTATGGGTATAGTGTAATCAATGGAAGCACAGAAGGAATGGCTAGCATAGCCATCAACTCGGACAAGTGGGGAGATAGAATAGGTAGAATTACACGAAGTATATCCTATATATGTAATAATTATATTGGAATTGAAAGTATTGGAGAGGGAGGCTATACTAATAGCAATGCCAAATGGAATGAAAATTGGCTCCAGCTTCAGCTTGTTGACAACCTTCCAAATCTAAAAAGTATAAAAATATATGATATTGTAGGCGAAGCAGGTAACAGGGCTATAAAAAATGGAAATACAGAAGCATTAGGAGTATTAGATTTGAGCAATATAAATCAGTTAGGCATGGTGTATCAGAATGAAAATTATGGGTTATTCAGGAAAGCTGGCCATTGGTTATTTAAAGGAAGGATAAACTATGAAGAAAATGGGGAATTCAAGTTTTCTGATTTTAATATTAATATCATTCCTCCACCAGAGCTAGTTTTTTATGATGAACTAAGCCTATCCTGGACCCAAATAAAGGATAGAGTACCTGAAGCTTTAGATGCTTATACTTCACCTAACAAGGACATTGCTATAATAGTAACTAAAGAAAGGTTGCTTATATATGACATTACCATGGGAACCATTGGAGCTACTCCAATTAAAAGGATTGGTTTAAAAAATGGTGAAACAGTAATCATGGCAGAATGGGCAAGGGGAAGCTACATGGATAATTGGGAAAAAAGCTTCATGAAAAATGAGATTCAGGAAGTAAAATAAGGTTAATGGAGTTGAATGTTATGAAGAATGTTAAATGGTTATGGTATGTTTGCTTAGCAGTAGTGTCCCTTTTAGTAACCTTTTTTGGAATAGGACCAGTGGTGTTTGCAGATGGTGGTATGGGTGAGAGAGTGTTAACTCTTGCAGTAGTGATAGTGATATATATTGTTATTGGTGTGGTGTTTATACGTATTAAAAATCAGGGCAGATGATGCCCTGATTTTTTAACGGGTATTTATGCTATATTTCTAAGTTATTTAATAGGAAGAATGTGTATTAGGGCGGCTGGCAACAATGGTTGGATATCATTGATAGAATTGTAGCGTCTGCTGCCTACAGCAGACAGGGCATTGTGGTTTATAGCAATACAAACAACAAATGTGAACGTGAATGTGAAATACCTGGCATATTTGGATCCTTTCTGTAAAACTGAATTCTGCCATGACCCAGATGCCCTGTCAGCCCTAGTTGCAGCTGACGCTACAAATCACATTAATATATTGATGTGATTTACGACCCATTTCCATACATATGTGAATGAGAAGTGCTAGGAACACTATAGTATTACTGTATCATAAAGATCTTCAGCACTTTCAGGTATGAGTGGTGTCAAGCTATCACTATAAAATAAAAATAATCTGTGTAGTGAACGGGTACATATGGTGTAAAACAGCTTCCTTTCTTCCTCATGGCAATAGGTTTTACTGCTGGCATCATAGAGTATTACTGCATCGAATTCTAAGCCCTTTGAAAGGTAGGAGGGTATTAGAACTAAACCTGTTGTAAATACCTCACTATCCTTATTAATAAGTCTTATAGATAAACCTGATTTTCTCTTTCGAAGCTCATGAGCAAGATGTTTATGAACTATCACGCTTTCCGCTTCGGTCTTACATATTACTGCAATTGATTTAAAATTCTCTGATAGAAGCTTCTCAATATGGTCTATTATATAAGTTTCGGGTTTCTTACTGGCAGGTATTTTTATTACCTTAGGCTTTTCTCCTGGTCTATTTATATATTCAATATCCTCATTTGATTGGAGAATAGCCTTGGAAAACTCAACGATTTCCCCTACTGAACGATAGCTTTTATAAAGCTTAAATAATGATGAATTAGGTTTGTTGAATATATTAAGTACAGCCTGATAATCCTCAGTATGCATATATGGATGTATGGATTGATTTAAATCTCCAAGTATTGTAAAGCTGCTGTTTGGAAAAAGCTGTTTAAATATCTCATATTGTAATGGAGAATAATCCTGTGCTTCATCTATTACTACATGTTTTATACTAGACAAATTAGGTATACCTTCAATCACACCCTTAAGGTAAAGGTAAGCTGGAATATCCTCATAATTAAGTTGATTATGATTTAATGAAGCAAGGGTGTTCAAACTGATTTCCTCCAGGTTTTCTGGCACATTAGTGCCAAATGAAACTGCAGAAAAGGACTCCCTATCTTCAAAAAGCTTTATATACAATTTATATACATCAACACTTGTCATTGTATTAATTTTATCCATTAATCCTCTGGAGTTTTTAAGAACTGAGAGTCTAGCTACCAATCTTGGAGCATCAATGCACTCGGGATCCTTTTTGAGTTTTTCTTGAAGCTCCTTAACCTTTATTTTCTTTAATGGATTTAATTTTATATATATCCTTTCTCGAATCTTTGAAAGCCTGTTACTAATGGGAGTGACTACATAATCCTTGAAAAACATTTCCTTTAATTCATCCTTTGATATTACTAGCTGACCATCGTAAAATATATCTTCAAATGTTATCAAATGCCTTTCAATGTATTTTGCATAGCTTTTTAAAACAACCATAAAATCCCAGGTTCCTTTATACTTTATTGAAGCAGTACGGTATTTGTAATCTGAGCTGTGGTATGAGGTTAGGAGGTATTCAAGCTGCTCATTAAAGTCTTCAAGCTTATATTCTACAGGAATAAACCTTTGACTGTATTCATAGAAGGTAGTTTGATTAATATTCTCCTCACCAAGCTCTGGTAAAACATTTGAGATATAATCATTAAACATTTGATTTGGAGAAAATATCACAATATTTTGAGAAGAAAGAGCTTTGTCCCTGTATTTATACAAAATATATGCTATTCTGTGTAGTGCTATTGAGGTTTTACCACTTCCTGCAGCTCCTTGAACCATAACCAAAGTATTTTTATCATCTCTTATTATATGGTTTTGCTCCTTTTGAATGGTAGTAACTATATTTTTCATTTTATCATCAACACTTTTACTTAGTATTTCCTGTAATATTTCATCGTCTATTTTAATGTTGCTATCAAACATATAATGAATTTTATTTTTAAATATTTTATATTGCCTTTTTAATGAAATATTACCAGTAATTCTTCCTGAGGGACTGTCATATTCTGCAGGACCTGTTTCATATTCATAAAAAATACTTGAGATAGGTGAACGCCAGTCATAAATAAATATTTCCCCAGATTTAAAGTCAATAAATGATGAAATACCTATATATACTCTTTCATTGAAGGCTTCCCCCTTCTCGTTAAAATCAACTCTTCCAAAGTAAGGGGAAAGTTCTAATCTTCTCAGTTTTTTAACTGTATTAAGTTTTCTTTCGTACTGGTACTGTTCCTGGTCTAATTGATTAATTTTCTGGGCTATCTCAATTACATTTTGTATTTCTTCATTAGAGTTTACAATGGTGTCCCAAAAGGATTTTCTCATGGATATTATTTCACTCACGGTTAATTTAGCATTTTCACTCCTTGAGACTATTTCTGATTGAATCAAATCGTATATACTTTGGAGACGAACTATTTCCTGTTCTTGTTCATGTTGGTTTATTCCCATATAAATACCTCCTGCAAAAATATTTTTTATAAGTCTATTGACAAATGGTTTTTAATAGAGTAATATATTATATATAAAATATATTGTATATTATGGTAAATTGGCATTCGTATATAATTTATCATATTTTTCAACTCTGGTCAACAGAATCTTTAACTCCTAGGGGAGTTTTTTTATTTTATACATCTTTTGGTAG
>JARDZI010000024.1 GCA_029240935.1 Clostridiales bacterium | reverse complement strand
TACTCAAAATCTAAATTCTAGAATTCAACAAATACTTAATCCTCCATCAGGAAGTAAGAAAGAAAAGCAATTCAGAGAGGTTATATTCCGAGAAGGGGATAAGGTAATGCAGATAAAGAATAATTATAGTGTTGAATGGAGGTCATTATCAGGTAAGGATGATATTGCAGGTACAGGAATATTTAATGGAGATATAGGTTTCATAAAAAGAATGGATATTGAAAATCAAATTGCAACCATTGTATTTGATGATGAAAAGGAAGTTGATTATGACTTTTCTAACTTTGATGAACTTCAGCTGGCATATGCTGTAACTATACACAAGAGTCAGGGAAGTGAATTTAAGGTAATTGTAATTCCTATAAGCTATGGACCTCCAATGCTAATGACAAGAAATTTGATATATACTGGAGTTACAAGGGCTAAGGAGCTTGTGGTGCTTGTTGGGATGAGGCAGGCTCTTATGAGTATGATAAATAACAACACAATTGCACAGAGATACTCAGGCCTTAATAATAGAATAATAAGTGTGCTTAATGTGTTGAAGTAAATTTGGTGAATAGCAAAGCTGAATTATATGCATATAATGAATATGGTCAATATGTTTAAAAAAAGCTGCCCTTAGAAATGTCATAAAAAGGGGTGTTAAATTTGGATGTTGTTGTCTATAAGGCAAAGGGGAAGGATGGATATCTATATGATATATCCTTTAATCCAACTATTGATTTTGAAATATTAAGAAGAACAAGAAATGTTAGTTCAATCGAAATAATTACTCCAGAGGTTTCGGTAGCATCCGCCCAGGAGCTTTTAAAGGGTGTATATGGGAACTCTTTGGTGTTTGGAAAGCTTGTTGATTCCCAGGAATATAGGATAAACTCTGCATTAAAAAAGCTTAATATTGACAAGGTACAAAGGAAGATAACTGAAGGAGCATATATACCCTCTAATGAAGACATACGGAGGCTTGAAGAGTATATAACGGGGAGAATATTAACCTTAAACAAGCTTGCTCTAATTGGCAGGGATTTTGGCTTTAATGAGGAGCAGATTATCAATATTATACAGTCTCTATATTGCGAAAGAAGAATAAAGATTATGCCAGCAATAAAAAGGACAGGTAATAAGAATATTTGTTCTATATGTAATAAAGAAGCTTGCATGGAATGCTGTATGGGATTTAATGAAGATGACATACTCTTATATGCTGCAGATAATTATAATATAAATAAATCTAAGAATATTCATGTAAGGATGGGAAGGATATCTGAAACTATAAAAAGTGCAAGGGATGGAGTTTGTAATTTTGTTAAGTCAAAAAGAAACAGCGGAATTTTATGGTGTGCTCCTAGCTCCTTTGAATATGAATCTATTATAGATGGAATTGCTGAGGTTGTTAAAAAAGGAGGAAGGGTATTATATGCTACTTCAACCTTTATTACCTATGAGGCTAAGGAAGCAATCTCAGGGGCTCTGGAGGGTGCAGAGGTAGATATTATATATGGGTTTGAATCAGATTATAAGAAAAATGATGTATGCATATGTTCATATTCTGAATTCCCATGTTTTTATAAGGCATTTGATTTGGTAATACTTGACCAAAGATATGCATTTCTTGAAAAATCCATTCAAAATCTGTTGTATATATATCAAAGAGCAGTTAAGGAAAAAGGTAAATTTTTAAATATTACATGTTACCCCGGGATTGACAAAAAAAGGTTTTTTAGAAGTTCACCAGAGATTATACCAATTCCTGTTACATACAGGAAAAATCCAATACCAGAGCCAAGGATAATAACCTCTAGGTTTCTCAAGGGGGCAGATGCCTTTTTTCCACAGATGGTAATGGATGTTATCAAATGGTCTATGGAAGAGAATTCAAGGCTTCTAATATTTGTTCCTGATGAGGGGGAGGTTCATAAGGTATATTATTATCTTGTAAACATGGAGGGTATTGACAGAGATATGATTGACTTATCCTATGAAAAGGATAAGACCCCTCTACTGAGGTTTAAAAGAGGAGAAGTGCAAATATTAATTTCAATGGATCTAAAGGACTCAACACACATAATCGAGGATATTAACATAATTGTTATGAATAGTGATGATGAGGTCTATAGGGTAGATACTCTTATAAATATTGCTGCAATGGCGGCAATGGCCACAGATAAAAAACTAAGGGAGGTAATGTTTGTTGCAACTCAAGAAAATGAGAGACTTTCTTTAGCAAAGTCCACAATAAGAAGTATAAACAGGATATCCTGGGAAATGGGTTATATAAAAAGATAAGAGCATTTTGGGGTTATTTTCTTGATATAATATTTCCTATGCCCTGTGTATGCAGCCAATGTGGAAGAGTTTTAAAGGAATTTAACAGGCTATTTTTATGTAATGGCTGCCTTTCACAGCTTAAGATGAGTAATAATGGGTTTATGATCAGGGAAGAATTTAGTAGTGGAAGTCTTCCGATATATAACCCATTAAATACTGGATTTGATATATGCTTTTATCCATGTATTTATGAAGGGTTGGTAAGGGATATGATACATGGTCTAAAGTATAAGGATAAAAGAAATACTGCATACACTATGGCAGCAATGATATGGGAAATCATAGATAAAAGTAATGTTAGATTTGATTTAATAGTTCCTGTGCCAATACACAATAAGAGGCTAAAAATGAGAGGATATAATCAGAGTGCTTTAATAGCTCAGGAGTTATCCAATTTAATGAAGGTTCCTCATTCAAATGCCATTAAAAGGATAAGGGATACACCTTCCCAGGTATTGTTTAATGGTGACATGAGGTGGTATAATGTTAGGGATGCTTTTGAGTGTATTACTAATCTGGAAGGAAAATCAGTGCTACTTGTTGATGATGTTATAACAACAGGAGCAACCATGTGCTTTTGTGCACTACAGTTAAAGGATGCAGGTGCCAAGATTGTTGGAGCTGCAGCTTTTGCAGGATCAGTTTAGTGGAATACTTATAAGGTTTGTAATTGCATATAAAGGCTTGTATTAATAGGTCTGTGGTTGAAAGTCGATGCTAGTCGCAGGCAAAGCGATCCACGTAAGCCAGACAAAGTCTGGTGAGCATGGTGCGGTTTAGAAGTAAGCCCTGCCGGATATTTAAATTCGAGAGTGGGACTAGTGAGGGGAATGAACCCTAAGCAAAACCTCCAGCAGGCGAGTGTGGGGTCAAAGACCAGGTCAGCTATTAATACAATGCCTTTATTTTTTTATGCACATTTGTAAATTAATAAATGAAAAGTTTAGTAATTAAATAAAATTTAATCTTAAAAAGTGATATTTATATTATAAAAATAAGTTTAATGGATAAAATATCTATTGACAAATAAATGGAGGAATCTTATTTTGCTTGCGTATTTGCAGGGTTTTGAACTTCATAATATATTTTAATATTTATTTAGTACTCATATTTAGTAAAGAGTAATTATCACACTGTTCGGTTAACTAAATATGTCTACAATTAATCCACAAAAAATAGAACCTTTGAAATGCTGGAAACTCAAGTTATACACAGAATTGCACACATTATCCACAGGTTCCAACTAACATATCCACAGGGGAACAGATAAAATAACTAAAATTCGACATGTATTTGTGGATAAAGTAAGTATTTTAACAATACTATGATTATTACGACAAAAAAGTCAGATTTAGTAGATTTTTATAAGTTAACGAAAAATTCTGAAAAAAGACTTGAAGTATTTTAATTTAAAGATTAGAATAAAATAAAGTAAGATTCAAATCTTACATTCCCTTAAACATAAAAGAAAGGGGTAGATTGTATGAAATTTATGATAACTGGGAAGAACATAGCTTTGACAGATGCATTAAAGAACACTGTGGAGAAGAAGCTAGGTAAGCTTGAAAAATATTTTAACCCGGAGGTTGAAATTCATGCAACCCTAAGCGTTCAAAAAACCAGGCAGATAATTGAAGTAACAATACCTTTCAATGGTATACTGTTGAGAGGGGAAGAATCAACTACAGACATGTACTCATCAATAGATAATGTAGTTGACAAGCTGGAAAAGCAAATTATGAAGCATCGAACAAGGCTGGAGAGAAGAACCCATGAGGGATCGCTTAGACTTATGAATGTTCCAAGTGAAGTGGTAGAAGAGGATGAACCTCAAGTGGTTAGAACAAAAAGATTTGCAGTAAAACCAATGGATGCTGATGAAGCAGTACTGCAGATGGATCTTTTAGGCCATGATTTCTTTGTATTCAGAAATGCGGACTCTAACGAGGTGAATGTTGTTTATAAACGAAAAGATGGAAACTATGGATTGATTGAACCTGAATTCTAATATAAAAGAATGGCAACCGCCATTCTTTTTTTATGGTATTATATTCTAAATGAGAGATATGATAAAATAGTTGGTATGTTAACAAAGGGTTCATACTTTGTTATGGATTTTTTTACAACATATGTTTGACAAAATGTTATTATAGATATATATTATTTTTTTATTGGGATAAGACCCCAATAAAATGTAAATAAATTGATTCTATATTGGTTAGATGCTATAATAACTTGTGATGATTAGAGTGAAGATCTTATGTTGAAGAATAGGTGAATACCTTTATTTATATTATATAATGATGAATTGAGGTTTCTTCTCATTTTAGAAAGAGGTGTAAAAATGAGTATATTAAAAAAAATATTTGGAGATTACAGTGACAAGGAAATTAAAAGAATTAATCCTATAGTTGATAAAATTGAAGCCTTGGACAGCACTATGCAGGGTCTTAGTGATGAGGAATTGAGAAATAAGACCCTAGAGTTCAGAGAAAGACTTCAAAGAGGAGAAACCTTAAATAATATTTTACCAGAAGCCTATGCAGCTGTTAGAGAGGCAGCAGTAAGGGCAATTGGGCAAACCCACTTCCGTTCACAGCTTATTGGTGGTGTAGTACTTCATCAGGGAAGAATTGCTGAAATGAAAACTGGTGAAGGAAAAACACTTGCTGCAACACTTCCTTCATATCTTAATGCATTAACAGGTAAGGGAGTTCATATTGTAACTGTAAATGATTATCTTGCAAAGCGTGATAGAAATTGGATGGGTAAGATACATGAATTTCTTGGGCTTACAGTTGGAGTTATAACCCATGATTTAGATGCAGAAGGAAGAAGAGCTGCATATAACTGTGACATAACCTATTGCACAAACAACGAATTGGGATTTGATTACTTAAGAGATAACATGGTTATATACAAGGAAGAAATGGTTCAAAGAGAGCTTAACTATGCAATAGTGGATGAGGTTGACTCAATACTTATAGACGAAGCAAGGACTCCACTTATTATTTCAGGTGCTGGAGAAAAATCAACGCATCTTTATCAATATGCAGATTCCTTTGTTAAGATTTTAAGAAGAGATGAAGATTTTGAGGTTGATGAAAAACAGCATGCAGTAACTCTTACAGAAAATGGAGTTGATAGGGCTGAAAAATATTTTAACATTGAAAATTATGGTGATGCTGATAATATGGAAATACAACATCATGTTATTCAGTCTCTAAAGGCACATAATCTAATGAAGAGGGATATTGACTATGTTGTTAAAGAGGGAGAAATAATAATAGTAGATGAGTTTACAGGAAGGCTTATGCAGGGTAGAAGATACAGCGATGGACTTCACCAGGCCATTGAAGCAAAGGAAGGGGTTAAGGTTGAAAGAGAATCTAAGACACTTGCAACTATTACCTTCCAGAATTATTTTAGACTGTATAACAAGCTTGCTGGTATGACTGGTACTGCACGTACAGAAGAAATAGAGTTTCAGGAAATATATGGTCTTGATGTTATAGTAATCCCGACTAATAAACCTATGGCAAGATTAGATATGCCTGATGTCGTTTATAAAAGTGAAAAGGGTAAGTTTAATGCTATTGTAGATGAAATAGTTGAAACATATAAAAAAGGACAGCCAGCTCTTGTTGGCACAATCAGTATTGAAAAGTCAGAAATGATTTCTGACTTGATTAAGAAAAGAGGAATACCACATCAGGTATTGAATGCCAAGTATCATGAGAAGGAAGCAGAAATCATATCCCATGCTGGAGAAGCAGGAATGGTTACCATTGCTACAAATATGGCTGGCCGTGGTACTGATATACAGCTTGGTGAAGGTGTTGTGGATGTTGGTGGACTCAAAATTATAGGTACTGAGAGGCATGAGTCAAGACGTATAGATAACCAATTGAGAGGACGTTCTGGACGTCAAGGAGACCCAGGTTCATCAAGATTCTATATATCACTTGAGGATGATTTAATGAGGTTGTTCGGCTCAGATAGGCTTCAAAATGTAGTTGAAAAGCTTGGACTGCCAGAAGATGAACCTATTGAAAGCAAGATGGTTTCAAATGCAATAGAACAGGCACAAAAGAAGGTTGAAGGCAATAACTTTGATGTTAGAAAGTCATTATTACAATATGATAATGTTATGAATACTCAAAGAGAAATAATATACGGTCAGAGAGCACAGGTTCTTAATGGAGAAAATATTAAGGAATACATTCTGTCAATGATCAAGAATATTATTGAGGCTGTTGTAAATACTCATACGGGAGATGAAAAACAAAGGGAAGAATGGGACATTAGCGGTCTTGTGAAATATCTCGAAAATGTTTTCCTGCCAAAGGGAGCAGTAAAAATAGAAGATTTAGAGAATTTGCCAAAGGATAATATTATTGAAAAGCTTCTTGATATTTCTTATAAGATATATGAACAAAAGGAAGCTGAATTTGGGTCTGAGCAGATGAGAGAGGTTGAAAGAGTAATTCTACTTCGTGCAGTTGACTTAAAATGGATGGATCATATTGATGCAATGGATCAATTAAAGCAGGGTATAGGTCTACGTGCATATAGACAGCGAGATCCAGTTCAGGAGTATCAGATTGAAGGCATGAACATGTTTGACGAAATGATATACAACATAAAGGAAGAAGCAGTAAAATTCATGTTTAGAGTTAGACCTGAAAGAAAGGTTGAAAGGGAGAGGGTTGCAGAACCAACTTCAACAAATCTTGATGATTCAACAAAAAGAGAGCCTATTAGAAAGGATAAGAAGGCAGGAAGAAATGACCCTTGTCCATGCGGAAGCGGCAAAAAATATAAGAATTGTTGTGGTAAAAACGCATAATAATATAGTATAGGTACAAGATTTGATGGTAAAATTACAATGTGTAATGTAGTGGCAGGCTTCCATGCCTGCCTTTATTAGCCTTATAAGGTTTAAGCAGGCATGTAAGCCTGCCATGACAATGTAAATCTATAATAGTAAGTTTGAAAGGATGGTGGTAGTAGTGCATTTGCAATTTGAAGAACATAATGCAGCTATAAAACCTATGAAGGAAAATTTAAAGGAAATGGGGGCTGCTCTTTGACATTGCTGGCTTAAGGGAAAAGATAAATGAGCTGGATATGAAGATGCAGCAAACTGATTTTTGGAACCATGTGGAAAATGCACAAAAGGTACTTCAAGGGTCAAAGGCTTTAAAGGATAAGATTACAAAATATGAAAATCTACTAGGTCGGGTAGAAGACCTGGAGGTTCTAATTGAGATATCAGATTCTGAAGAGGATTTGTCTACTCTAGATGAGATTGAACAGGAAAGAAAAGATATAGAAAAGAGAATAGATGATTTTAAAATTGAGACATTATTGTCAGGCAATTATGATAAAAACTCGGCAATATTTACAATTCATTCAGGTGCAGGTGGAACAGAAGCCTGTGATTGGGCCGAAATGCTGCTTAGAATGTACACAAGGTGGGCTGAAGAAAAGGGTTATAAATTAGAAACCATTGATTATCTCCCAGGTGATGAAACAGGGGTAAAGAGTATAACCCTTGAAGTCTCAGGGGAGTATGCATATGGATATTTAAAGGCAGAAAAAGGCGTACACAGGCTAGTAAGAATATCACCCTTTGATGCAGCAGGCAAAAGACATACATCCTTTGCATCAGTTGAAGTGCTGCCAGAAGTTACAGAAGAGCAAAATATAGACATTAGGACAGAGGATTTGAGAATAGATACCTACCGTTCTGGTGGAGCAGGTGGACAGCATGTAAACAAAACTGAGTCTGCAATCAGAATTACCCATTTACCAACTGGAATAGTTGTACAGTGTCAAAATGAACGCTCCCAGCACTCCAATAAGGAGATGGCAATGAGGATGCTAAAATCAAAGCTAATTGACCTAAAGGAAAGGGAGCATAAGGAAAAAATAGAGGACCTTACATCGGATCAGAAGGAAATTGGATGGGGCAGCCAGATACGTTCCTACGTATTCCAACCATATACAATGGTAAAGGATCACAGAACAGGTGAAGAAATGGGAAACATCCAGGCAGTTATGGATGGAGAGATTGATGGGTTTATAAATGCATTTTTAAAGGGGCAGACCAAATAGGGTCTGTCTTTTTTTTGCTTTCCGGCTTCATTCATGTAGTCACATAAATGGGCAGCGATCCTGTCAACTAATAGTAAAAAGGTGCTAACTATAGCTGGTAGAGGGAAGAAAAACCACTGTATAGCTGTGTTAGGCCTTTATTTTATGCACTTAAAGCTGTATGTTGTGTGTGTTATATTGTAAATGTATTTCCTAAATTATATAATTAGCTTACCTAGGAGAAAAAGGTAAAATATAACCCTAGTGGAGATAAGTATGATTAATATTGCAATATGTGATGATGATAAAAATATAATAATGCAGCTTAAGGGGCATTTAGATGCATATAAAGGGGAGGGATGTATAGTTATTACCTATAATTGTGGTGAAGACTTAATAAGGGATAGGAAAAGCTTCAACATTATCTTCCTTGATATTAGCATGACAGGAATGGACGGTATTGAAACTGCAAAGAAGATAAGGGACTATGACAGAAATGTAAAAATTATTTATGTAACAAATTTTACGGACTATGCAAATCTGGCCTTTGAGGTTCATGCATTTGGGTACTTAAACAAGCCTATAAAAAAGGAGCAAATATATAAACAGCTAGATGAGGCTAGAAACTATTCTAGAGAGGCTGATGAGCCTGAACTGATTGAATTTATAACTACAGAGGGGGTTGTTAGGTTACTTCCAAAAAATATATATTTTTTTGAGTATTTTAACAGAAGTGTAAAAATAAAAGCACAGGATAAAACCTATATTCTAAAGGAAAAAATTACAGCTATTTCTAGGTCTATGAACAAATATGGTTTTTTAGCTCCCCATAAGAGCTTTGTGGTAAATCTATTTTATGTGAAATCCATAAGGGGATATGATATTTTTATGATGGATGGAAGTGTTATACCACTTTCTCAAAAAAAGTCTGTAGAGTTTAGAGAGCAGTTTAATATTTTCTTGGAAAAGCATATATAGAAAAGATATGAAGCGGGGGCTAATGAGGTGGATAATTCAATTACTATTTTAGGACAGATAATTTTAATCATATTAGGATTATTTTCAACTTATATAATCTTTAACTTTATGAGGGGGTTTGAAAGAGAACTACATCATAAAAAGTATTATTATGTAATAGCATATATTCTGTATACCTTTATTATCTTTACACTAAAGGGGTTAGTTGGAGAAGTTCCAAACATTGTAATTACAGCTGCTTTAACTGCAATAATTGGACATTTTCTTTATAATAAAAAAAGAATATTTGTATTGTACTATTTTATTTATATTATAGTTTTAGTTTCAGCCCAGATAGTAGGGAATTTTCTATTTAGCCTAATTTGTTCTTTTTTAAATATTAATTTTTATAGCAATGAAATATATGTAATTACTCTCTCAATAATAATTCAGTTGATGAATTTTGGAGTGTCAAGAATGTTCATTGCAATTTACAGCAAAAAAAGAATTGATAAAATTACTCCAGTACAATACTTGAATTTCTTGCTGCTTCCTATATTTAGTATATTAAATATAACCACTTTAATGATGTATGTTCAGGTGTATTTGTCCATACAGGATATTATACTTTTAATAGCTAACATTGCATCAATTATTGCATTGAATATTTTTATTACAAATATTTTTGAGGCGATTTCTAAAAACAATGAATTGAAAAATCAGGTAGTGCTTTATGAGCAGCAATCAAAGATGCAGTATGAATATTATAATACCTTAGAAAACAAATATGATTCCTCAAGAAAGCTAATTCATGATATGAAAAATCATTTGCAAACAATAGAAAATCTATATCAGCTTCAAGAAAACGAAAAGGCAAGGGAATATACTGAGGATATGTATAAAATGTTTGATAAGCTAAATCAAAGACATTATACAAGAAACAGAGTTTTAAACATTATTATAAATGATAAGGTCCAAAGGGCTGAGAGCCTTGGTATATCCTTAAATTGCTGCATTGATGGGGTTGATTTGGAATTTATTAAGGATATAGACTTAACTATTGTTTTTTCTAATCTTTTAGATAATGCAATTGAAGGAATTCAAAACATAAATGAGGGTAAAGAAATACTGCTAAAAATTATCAAATTTAATGATTTCATTGTGATAAATATATCCAACTGCATAGATATAGCACCAATAAGTGAAGGAGAGGAATTTAAGTCTACTAAGAAAAAGCATAGTGGCATTGGGTTACAGAATGTAAGAATGGCACTGGAAAAATATCAGGGAAGTATGAGAATCAATTATGATAATAAAATATTTAAAGTTAACATAGTTATTCCTATAAATTAAGTAAAAGGAGGTGGATGCTTTGAACACTTCATTAATACTGATATGTATTGTTATTAACCTAATTATATGTTTTGGAATACCAATAGGGTATCTTATTTATGCCATAATGAAAAGGAGTGGGATAAAGGCCTTTTTTATTGGTACCTTGGTGTTCTTTATCTCTCAAATATTACTAAGAATTCCCATACTTCAGCTTGTTTTGCCTAAAATGGATTGGTACTTATATATGAGTAACTTCTACCCAATAATCTATAGTATATTTTTGGGAATAACTGCTGGGGTATTTGAAGAGACAGGAAGATTTATTGGATTCAAATTTGCTCTTAAAAGAAATAGAAGCTGGTCAGATGGAATTGCCTTTGGAATTGGCCATGGTGGAATAGAAGCAATGCTTATAACAGGTGCAGCTAATATACAAAAACTAATTTGGCTAATTTCTTTAAATAATGGCACCTTTGATAGTGTAAGATTTGGTATAGATGCTGCTAAGGCAATAGAGATTTTTAATTCTCTAACAATTATGGGTATATTGGCAGCAGGTATAGAAAGATTGGGGGCAATACTAGTTCATGTTGGATTATCCCTAATAGTATTGTATGGAGTTAATAACAACAAAAGGTTATATCTACCCTTAGCCATATTAATTCATGGATTAATAGATGCTACCATTGGTATTGCCTCAACTGCAGGCTTAGGAATAGCTCTAATTGAGGGTATTCTTGGAATCTATGCTTTGAGCCTACTAATTTATATTATAAAATCAAAAATAACGTTTAAGGAGATGTGTTAAATATGAAAAAAACATGCAAATTTGTTTTAATGCTTTTATGCTTTGCCGTTCTATCAGGCTGTGGAGCAGCAAAATTAAGTGACAATTACAGTGAGGATACCCTAAGGTCTTCTGCAGAGGAAGTAATTAAGAATCTTGAAAGTGGTAAATATGAGGAAATTGAAGGGATAATGGATGAAAATTTAAAGACTAAGGTATCAGCAGAAAAGCTTGAGGAGGTTTGGTCTGGCTACAAGAAGTTAGGCAAATACGACTCAATTTCAAAGATAATTTTTCAGGAAAAGGATGGTTATGCTGTAGTAGTAGCAGTTGGAAAATTTGAAGAGGGCAAGGTTCAGTTTACATTATCCTACAATACAGATATGAAGTTAGTTGGGTTTTTTCTAAAGTAAAAAATGTTAGGGACAAGTTCACTACAGTGAATTTGTCCCTTTTTCCTTACACTTGTGGGGTGATGCGTAACAAATCACTTGTAAACATGGGTATGAATATGGATATTACGTAGGGGCGAACAATGTTCACCCGTGAGGTACCAGGATTTTGAACTATGGCTGTATCATAATGCCCACTTGCGGGCGAGCACTGTTCGCCCCTACAACACATAGTAGTTAAATTGTTTCAGTTAACATGTAGACGACTTGCGTTGCATTCTTCATAAAATCCAAATCCGCCTTATTCTCTAGAATAGCACTTATTTAAAATATAGAAAGTTGCCATAGTAGTAATAATAAGTATTCCAGCTCCAGGAAGTAAATATCTTAAACCCGGGTCTGGAGCTTGTGGATTTATAAAGGAGGAATAGACCTCTCTGGTGGATAAATAGGCATATAGTAAGCCATATACCTCCTTAAAACCACTCTCAGCTACGTTATCCATGGTATCCTCTGGTGTATGAATTTTAGACATATCATATTGTATTAGGGTTACTGCATTTATACCATTGGTGCAGAAGGAGTCATGATCACTAGAATCGTTAATATTTGATTTTGCAGGAATGTTCTGGGAATGGGCAATATTAAGTATTTCATCTGCAAATTCTGACTTTTTTGCAGAATATATTATAGAAACGGGAAGCCCGCTTGGGGAGCCAACCATGTCAAAGTTAATGCATTCAGCTCCTTGTAAGTTAATAGGAGGATTTTCAACAAAATATTTTGAACCAAGTAAACCAACCTCTTCTCCATCAAATGCCACAAACATTATGGTTCTTTCAGGCTGCTTTAAACTACTGAATACCCTTGCACATTCAAGCAAAAACCCTGTACCAGAAGCATTATCAAGTGAGCCTGGGTATATTACTCCATCTCCATCAAAGCCTACATGGTCAAAGTGTGCAGAGAGAATTAGTGGAGGAAGGTTCCTATCCTTTCCCTCAAGTATTCCAATAACATTACTTCCTTTGGTGAGCAATACATTTGTACTACTTTTTATTTCAAAGCTATAGTCTTTTTTTGAAAAATTCCTAAGCTCAGGTAGAATTTTAGAGGAAGCATATATTTTGACTATGCCCTCATCATATTGCTTTTGAAGCTTATAGGGACTTCTAAATCTCAAGTATCCATCACCAGGAACTATCATAGCTTTTATTCCATTTGCCATAAGCTCCAAATCATTAGTATATCCTCTTGGGTTTTCAAAGGTAGTACTGATATTTTCTGTAATCATTATATTTGCCTGAGTTCTTAATCCTGTTTTAAGCTGGCCTGAAACCTTGCCAGAAATTGATGCTCCATAGGTCATCTCCTTAAAGTCTTCACCATATTTATATTCCTTCACCAGTTTACCATTTGTATCATATACTTTAAAATAACAGGAAGTGGTAACAGAGGGTACATAAATATCAAAGGCTTGCAGGTAATTGTTATTGTCACCTCCAGGCTTTAAATTAAGGCTTTTAAAATAATCCTCAATATAATCACGGGCAAGTTTATTACCACTGTCTCCAACAAGTCTCCCACGATATTTACCCGAGGAAAGTTCCTTTGTAATATTGTAAGCATTCTTTGGGCTAAAACCATCCTTCCCACATACTATAGTACTAATAGCAAAGAGTAATATGAAAAACAAGTTAATAATTCTTTTAAGCTTCATAAAATCACCTCAATAAATTATATTAATTATTTTTAATTATTAGGCATTGTTTTACAAATGTTGATTTTGATTACTTCCAAAGATAATCATTAAACCTCTAATTTTCAAATATAATTAATTAAAGCTTCAAATTGGGGTGATGCAATTGAGTGAAATATTTAGTGATAATGAAATAGATGATATTATTAAAAAAGTAATGGAAAATACCAAAGAAGGTGCTGCTGATGTGGATAGTGATTTGGATGGCTCAGTTGATGATTGCTTTAATGAATATTTGCTTAGCTCTGTCAACTATGGATTAAAGGATGGAAAAAAGGTAGCATATTTTCCTTGTGATACCTGTAAGCAAAAACAGGTAATAATAGAGCAGTACAACAAGGTATGTAACAGACAGTATATTCCACCATATGTTGATCCTGATTGTGCAGATTTTAAATTAGCGCTTATAGTTGATAGAATTGATGAAGAGATAATTGAAAGGATATTTAGATACCTAGTATTCAGAATAAGTATAAGAGATATTGCTTGTGCCATAGCGGATCCAGAGTGGAGGAGGCAGGCTGAAGATGTGTTAAGAGTACAAGGATATTCAAATTTTATTAATGAGAGCTTTGGAAAGTTTACAAAAAAACAAATCATTCAGATACTATTTGATATAAATTATTTTTATTTTGATACATATTATAGTAGAAATTTAGATGACAATGAATGTATTTGTATGCTCAGGTATTTTATAGTGCTTGTTTTAAGAAGCAGAATTAAAGAGAGTTTGTTCAGGATTGTTAAATTGATTGAACTTGAACTGGAATATAAGATTACTGTAATTGAAAGTGAAATAAGATACCTTATTAAATGTATACTTCAAGAAATTGCTATAACACCCTTACCTGCCGCAAACTATAATATCACTTATTTTAATAAAATTGGCACACTAACAGAGCTTTTAAAGATTTTTGATGGAAGTGAAGGAGGAAAGCATGATGAGAGATCAGATTTCAGGCATATAAGGGATACTATTATTAAGTTTGAAAAGGTAATTCGCACAACTCTGGATTTATTGAATAAGAAGATAAAGGAATTTGAGGCATTAATCGGTCAGAGAAAGTTTATTGTTGGTGTTACAGGTATTTGTGAAAGACCTAATGTTTTCCCTACAGCAGAAAATGGTGTAAACCCAGTGGTAGTTCCTCCTCAACCCGTGGTAATACTTAATCCTAAAACTAGTCAAAGCGGGTCAGAGGATTAGGTGCTGCTGTTAAAAAGAATATTCTTGAACCACCTATTCTATTGATTTTTACGGAAATTTGAGGTACAGTTATATATGGGTATGAGGTTATTATAAATGTAACCATATAATAATAAACAACTAAAATATTATTTATTTTAGTTCAACAAAATTTTCATTTTATGAGGTGTTATTTTATGGACGATGGGCCTAGTAGGAAAACTAAAATAAGCTAGCCCCATTCGGATGCTTTCCTGTGTCCGAAGGGGCACAGGAAGGAGAGATGGAATGATCAAAATATTTAAGACAATTGAAAATAGTATTATTGAGCTTGATAATGTTGAACATGGATGCTGGATTAACCTGGTTAAACCAACAGAAACAGAAATTGAGCTTATAAGCCAGAAAACCGGATTGGATCCTGAATTTTTGAAGGCACCTCTAGATGAGGAGGAAACCTCAAGAGTTGAAATAGACGATAATCAGGTTTCGGTTATAGTTGATATTCCAGTTATGGACATTGAAAACAAGACTGTAGAATATTATACTATTCCTCTTGGCATAATTCTTAATGACAATCTAATTGTTACTGTGTGTTTAAGGGAAAATAAAATAATTGATGATTTTATAATGCATAAGATAAAAACCTTTTATACCTTTAAAAAGTCAAGGTTTATTCTTCAAATTCTTTATAGAATTGCTACCTACTATTTAATGTACCTTAAACAGATTGATAAGACAAGCCACATAATAGAGGCCAGGCTTCATAGATCCATGAAGAACAAGGAACTAATTCAACTTCTATCCCTTGAAAAGAGCCTTGTTTATTTTTCAACCTCACTTAAATCCAATGAAGCAACATTAGAAAAGATGATGAAGCTTGAATTTATGCAAAAGTATTCAGAGGATCAGGACGTATTAGAGGATGTAATTATTGAGAATAAACAGGCAATTGAGATGGCCAATATTTATAGTAATATTTTAAGTGGTACTATGGATGCATTTGCATCGATTATATCTAATAACCTAAATATTGTAATGAAATTTCTTGCATCAATGACAATAGTTTTATCAATTCCAGCTGCAATAGCAAGCTTTTTTGGAATGAATGTACCTGTACCCTTCCAAAACAATAGATTTGGATTTATGATTATAGTTGGTAGTACAGGATTAATAACTGCTGTTGTTACTTATATACTTGCTAAAAAGGATATGTTTTAATTTTGGGAACAATCTACCCTTTGGTAGATTGTTCTTATTGTAATATAGCATATGTAAAAATATTCCATAGAGGTATTCTTTATAAGGGTGGTATATAAATGGTATATATTTTTTTGGGTGTTATTATATTAATCCTATCAACAATATGCATAATATTTTACAGAAAATATGACCATATAAAGTTTTTGTATGATAGAACCAACGATATTACTAATACAATGATGAGGGTTTCTGAGGAGCTAAGGGACTTTAAAAACTTGGACGACCTATATATGCAGCTGTTAAATGATACTCTGAAGCTTATAACTGGAGCAGAGAATGGAACTATTCTAATATATAATGAGAAGACTGACCTGCTTGAATATAAAGCAGCTGTTGGTTATGATATGGAAAGCCTGAGGAAGGTAGAATTCAGGAAGGAAGAATTGTTTCTGTTTATAACAAAAAAGTTGATGGCTCCAGACATAATTAGAAATCCAAGGTCCTTTGACAAAAAATACATAGATCCTGGGAACTATAATAATCTTCAGAATAACAAAGCACTTGAAATGAAGGTGTGCCTTAGTGCCCCCCTATATGTAAATGGTAAATTCCATGGAGTTATAAACATTGATAATCCCTATAATGAAAATGCATTTGATAAAAATGATATAAGATTTATACAATATATATGCAGACAGCTAGAGGTGGCTATTACTAATGCAAAGCTTATGAATAAGCTTATTGAAGCACTTAGAATAGACAAGCTCACAGGAATATATAACAGAAGATATTTTGATGATATTATCGAAAGGGAAATTATTAGGGCAGAAGGAAGTATAGAAAGCCAATACCTTGTTATGATTGATATGGACAATTTTAAAGGGATTAATGATAACTATGGACACAGAATTGGTGATGAGATTCTTACATATTTTGCAAATGTATTGAGAAAAGGCATTGAACCCAGAGATATTGTTGCAAGGTATGCAGGAGACGAGTTTATTATGGTTATTCATGGTGGAAGCATGGATGAAGTTGAGGAAAGAATTTATAAGGTGAGGGAATATCTTGATAATAACAAATTAAATGGAATATCCATTGAGTTTAGTGCAGGAATATGTAAGTTTGAAAAGGGTATGAGCTATGATAGAATACTAACCAATGCAGATGATAATATGTATGCTCAGAAAAGAGAAAGAAACAGTTGTAGATGCAAATAGCTGCCATAAGTGCAGCTGTTTTTTTATAATTAACTTGCACAACTATTAAATGAAAGATATTATTTATTGTAGAGGTGATTGAGAAAATGGTGGATATTAATAGAATACTTGCTACTGAGTTAAACGTGAATGAGTGGCAGGTCAAAAACACAATTGAATTAATAGATGCAGGAAATACTATTCCCTTTATCGCAAGATATAGAAAGGAAGTTACTGGAGAGATGGATGACACTACTCTTAGAAACTTCCATGAAAGGCTTTTATATTTAAGAAATTTAGAGAGTAAAAAAGAAGAGGTTAAGAGACTAATAGATGGTCAGGGTAAGTTAACGACCGAATTAGAGGTACAAATAGATGGAGCTAATTCCATAACTGAAGTTGATGACATATATCGACCCTTCAGACCTAAGAAGAGAACAAGGGCGACAATTGCAAAGGAAAAGGGACTTGAGCCACTGGCACAGTTCATTATTGGTCAGGAATTTTCTGTTCCACTAATAGAGGAAGCTAGTAAGTATATAAACGTTGAACTTGAAGTGCTTGTTGCAGAGGATGCTGTAGCTGGAGCTCTTGATATTATAGCTGAGGATATTTCTGATAATGCTGATTATAGAAAGATCATTAGAAATCTTACATATAGAGAGGGAATGATTTCCTCAAAGGCTATAAAGGAGGAATCATCACCCTATGAAATGTATTACAAATATTCTGAAGCTATATATAAAATTGTTCCTCACAGAATACTTGCAATTAACAGAGGAGAAAAGGAAGAGTTTTTATCAATAAAAATTGAGGCTCCTGTTGATAGAATAATCAGCTATATGGAAAACAGGATAATAAAGAGAAGTGGACAGGAAACAGAGTACATAAAATCATGTATTAAGGATAGCTACACAAGGCTTATTGCACCTTCCATAGAAAGAGAAATTAGGAATGAGCTTACTGAAAAGGGTGAGGAACAGGCCATAAAGGTATTTGCAGCAAATTTAAGGAGTTTACTATTACAAGCACCTATAAAGGGTAGGGTAGTTCTAGGCTATGACCCAGGCTTTAGAACTGGGTGTAAGATTGCAGTTGTTGATGAAACTGGAAAGCTATTAGATACAGCAACTGTTTATGCAACCGCACCCCAAAATGATACTATAGGAAGCAAGAAAATCCTAAAGGGGCTTATATATAAGCATAATGTTGATATTATATCCCTTGGAAATGGAACTGCATCAAGAGAGTCTGAAATATTTATTTCGGAATTAATGCAGGAGGTTGAAGAGGAAAAGGGTAAGAAATTATATTATGTAATAGTTTCAGAAGCGGGGGCGTCTGTTTATTCAGCTTCAGAACTGGCTGCAAAGGAATTCCCTGATATAAATGTTTCTCTAAGAGGGGCTGCTTCAATTGCAAGAAGGCTTCAAGATCCATTAGCAGAGCTTGTTAAAATAGATCCTAAATCAATTGGTGTTGGGCAATATCAACATGATGTTACTCAGAAAAAGCTTGATGGAGCATTAACTGGTGTTGTGGAAGACTCTGTAAATTCTGTAGGAGTAGATTTAAATACTGCTTCCCCTGCACTGCTTTCATATGTTTCTGGAATCAACACGGCAATTGCTAAGAATATAGTGGAATATAGAGAAACGGAAGGCAAGTTTAAAAGCAGGAAGGACATTTTAAAGGTAAAAAGGCTTGGAGGTAAGGCATTTGAGCAATGTGCAGGCTTTTTAAGAATTACTGAGAGTAAAAATGTATTTGATAATACTGCTGTTCATCCAGAATCCTATGATGCAGCATTAGAAATACTTAAAAAATTAAATTATAGTGTGGAAGATGTTAAGAATAGAAAAATTGAGAGTATAGATGCCAGGGTTGAGCAATATGGAGTAGAAAAGCTGGCTGAGGAAGCAAAGGTAGGAATACCAACTCTTAGGGATATAATTCAAGAGCTTAAAAAGCCTGGAAGAGATCCGAGGGAGACCTTGCCTAAGCCAATATTAATGTCTGGTGTTATGGAGCTGGAACACTTAAAGCCAGGAATGGTTTTAAAGGGAACTGTAAGAAATGTTGCAGATTTTGGAGCCTTCGTAGATATTGGAGTTCATCAGGATGGACTTGTTCATATATCTGAAATAACAGATAGATACATTAAGCATCCACTTG
>JARDZI010000285.1 GCA_029240935.1 Clostridiales bacterium | reverse complement strand
AAATATCACCAAATATATCTGAAAAGCCTCCAAAGCCACTACCACCACTGAAGCCTTCAAATCCTCCGAAACCTCCCTGACCATTGAAGTCAGTAGTTCCAAATTGATCATATTGGGATTTTTTCTCTGGATCTGATAATACTTGGTAAGCTTCGCTTATCTCTTTAAATTTCTCTTCTGCTGCTTTATCACCAGGGTTTTTATCAGGATGATATTTCAATGCCATTTTTCTAAATGCTTTCTTTATTTCTTCATCAGATGCACCCTTCTCAATTTCAAGCAGTTTATAATAATCCTTTGACACCTATTTCACCACCTCTCATGAAACATACAGTAAGGAGGGAAGCATCCCTCCTTTAATTATTTCTCTTCTTTATCGTCTCTCACATCATAATCCGCATGAACTTCATTATCATTTTCAGGATTGTTTTGTCCTTCAGCTCCTTGATTTTGAGCAGTTTCCTGATAAATTCTTGATGAAATTTCATAGAATCTTTGAGTTAATTCCTCTGTTGCACTCTTAATTGCCTCTGTATCAGTCCCATTTAAGGAGTTCCTTACCTTTTCTATCTTTTCTTCAATTTCAGTTTTTTCTTCTGGGGTTACCTTTCCTTCTAAATCCTTTAAAGTCTTTTCAGTCTGATAAACTGTAGAATCTGCATTATTCCTTGTCTCAATTTCATCTTTTCTCTTTTTGTCATCTTCTGCAAATTGTTCAGCTTCCTTAACAGCAGCTTCAATATCATTTTCTGATAGATTTGAAGAAGCAGCAATTGTAATTTTAGCCTCTTTATTTGTTCCAAGATCCTTTGCAGTTACATGAACAATTCCATTAGCATCTATATCAAATGTAACCTCAATTTGTGGTATTCCTCTAGGTGCTGCAGGTATACCTGACAGAGTAAATCTTCCTAAAACCTTGTTATCCTTTGCCATTTGTCTTTCGCCTTGGAGTACAAGTATTTCAACAGAAGTTTGACCATCTGCTGCAGTTGAGAAGATTTGGCTCTTTCTTGTAGGAACAGTTGTATTTCTAGTTATTAACGAAGTTGCAACTCCACCTAATGTTTCAATTCCAAGTGTTAATGGAGTAACATCAACTAAAACTATATCCTGCTTAACTTCACCACTTAATACTCCTGCTTGAATAGCTGCACCAACTGCAACACATTCATCGGGATTTATACCCTTAGTTGGTTCCTTGCCAGTAAAGTTCTTAACTGCATCCTGTACTGCAGGAATTCTGATGGATCCACCAACAAGTATTACCTTATCTATCTGTTCAATGGAAAGTCCAGCATCCTTCAGTGCATTTCTCATTGGTCCAATTGTTGATTCAACAAGGTCAGCAGTAATTTCATTGAATTTTGCCCTTGAAAGGGTTAAATTTAAATGCTTTGGTCCAGTTGCATCTGCAGTAATAAATGGAAGATTAACCTCTGTTGTAAGCTGTGATGAAAGCTCTATTTTAGCCTTTTCAGCAGCCTCCTTTAATCTTTGTATAGCCATTTTGTCCTTCCTTAAATCTATTCCATTTTCTGATTTAAAGGACTCTGCAAGGAAATCTATAACTCTTTGATCAAAGTCATCTCCACCTAATTTAGTGTTTCCATTTGTAGACTTAACTTCAAATACTCCTCCACCTATATCCAGTATTGATACGTCGAAGGTACCACCACCTAAGTCGTATACAAGTATCATTTGGTCCTTATCCATTTTATCTAGACCATATGCAAGTGAAGCTGCAGTTGGCTCATTTAATATTCTTAATACTTCAAGACCTGCAATTCTACCTGCATCCTTTGTTGCCTGCCTTTGACTGTCATTAAAATATGCAGGAACAGTTATAACAGCTTGAGTTACAGTTTCACCAAGATATGCTTCTGCATCTGCTTTAATTTTGCCTAGAACCATTGCAGATATCTCAGGTGGTGTAAAATCCTTATCATCAATCTTAACCTTATAATTTGAACCCATTTGCCTTTTTATTGAAGCAATTGTTCTATCAGGATTTGTTATTGCCTGTCGTTTTGCAACCTGACCAACCATTCTTTCACCATTTGGTTTGAATGCTACTACTGAAGGTGTTGTTCTTGCCCCTTCTGAATTTGGGATTACTACTGGTTCTCCACCTTCCATAAATGCTACGCATGAATTTGTTGTACCTAAATCAATTCCTATTACTTTTCCCATTTTTTTCTCCTCCTATATATTTGTTTTGTTAATTTGCTACTTTAACCATACTGAATCTTAAAATTTTGTCCTTATATTTATACCCCTTTAGCATTACATCAACTATTATGTTCTCATCATAATTCTCGTCCTCAACATGCATTATTGCATTATGATAATTAGGATCGAATTTTTCACCCATTGATGGGATCTCTTCAACTCCCATTTTTTGAAGGACTTCTTTAAACATTTTAAGTATCATTTCAATTCCTTCTATAATACTTACATTCTCTTTATTATTATAAGCAACTGCCCTCTCAAAATTGTCAAGAACAGGTAGAATTTGTGTTGCTGCTTCCGAAAAGCCATCATCATATAAGCTTTCCTTTTCCTTTAGAGTTCTCTTTCTAAAATTATCAAAATCTGCCATTGTTCTTTTAAGCATATCTAGATATTCTTCACATTCCTTTTCTTTTTTTTGAAGTTTATCAAGCAGCTCATTTTCTAAACCATTACTTGACGCTTCCTCAGAATTAGTAGCATCGATATTTTCATCCATACTATTATCTAGAACTTCAATTTCTTCTTCTTTCAATTCTTCAAGTTCATCTTTTTTCTTCTTAGCCATCTTTTCACCTACATTCAATGAATTTTTAAATTTTTGTTTAGTAATCTTCATTATGGCTTTTTAATACATCATTTAGAACGTCTACTAAACAATTTAAGATTCCTATTACCTTTGAGTAGTTCATTCTTCTAGGACCAATTATACCAATTTTTCCAATGGAGTTATCTCCTATACTGTATGATGCTTTCACAATACTACAATCCTTCATTTCATCGAACTCATTCTCACTTCCTATGGAAATAGAAAGCTTTCCTTGTCCTTCAGAAAAAATATCCCCAAGGATTTCTCTTTTGTCCATTAATACTAAAAGACTTTTAGCCTTATCAAGATCATTGTATTCTGGATAATTTAGTATATTTGTTGCCCCTTCAAGATAAACATCTGTTTCTAAAGTATTAAGACTCTCATGTAATATGGGAATTATTGCATTAAGAATTTCATAATACCCACCTATTTCATTTTGTATTGAAGTTATTACTGAAAGATCAATATCTTCACATGTAAGTCCCTTTAGTTTATCATTTAGCATATTGTTTATCTTTATAAGATTGCTGTCATTAATGACTCTTGGTAGTTTTATCAGTACATTTTTAATCATTCCTGTGTCAGTTACAATAACAGCCAATACATCATTCTGAGTTACCTGAATAAGTTGTATTGATTTAACTGTACTCTTACTTAATTGGGGTGTAAGCATCGCAGATGTATATTTAGTAATCTGTGAAAGCAGCTTAGTAGTTCTTTTCATTATTTTTTCAATTTCATTTATAGTAGCCAATTGCATAAAGCTATTAATTGTAATTATCTCTTCCTTAGAAGGTGAATTAATCTTCATTAGCTTATCTACATAAAGTCTATAGCCCTTATCAGAAGGAATCCTTCCTGCAGATGTATGAGGTTGCTCTAAATATCCCAAATCCTCTAAATCCGCCATTTCATTTCTAATAGTAGCTGAGCTTAGTCCCATTTCATATTTTTTAGCTAAAGTTCTAGAGCCAACAGGTTCTGCATTTTGAATATAATCCTTTATAATTGCATTCAATATAAGTCTTTTTCTGCCATCTAATTCCACTGCTTCCACCTCCTTTTGTTAGCACTCATGTCTGTTGAGTGCTAATTATCACAATTAAAAAATATCACTATTGAATAAATTTGTCAATATCTTGTGGTGGATTTAATAAAATTTTCATATTTATTTTAAAAATTCAACAAATACTTGGTTTGAAAAATCTATTCCCTTTGGTGTAAGCACTATATCATTTTTATTCTCATTAATAAGTCCCTTTTGTATTAGGTCACGTATTTCATTACCATATATTATTTTAATATCCTCTCCAAACCTCTTTTTAAAATCCTTTTTACTAATGCCCTCTATCATTCTTAACCCTAGAAACATATACTCTGAAAGTAAATCATTTTGCCTTTGTATAGTGGATTCTTCAATAATATTATTTTCTCTAACTCCATTTATATACTGTGATAGGTTTTTAAAATTAGAGAATCTTTTATTATTTACAAATGAATGAGCTCCTGCTCCAACACCTAAGTAATCCTTTAGTCTCCAATAAGTTATATTATGCTTACATTCAAAACCTATTCTCGAAAAATTTGATATTTCATAATGCAGGTATCCAGCCTGTTTTAATTTGTTTATAGCAAAATGATACATATCTCTTTCAGTATCTTCTGCTACAAGATTTAATTTATTCTCCTCATATAGCTTTTTAAAGGGAGTTCCATCCTCAATAATTAGACTATAACAGGAGATATGCTCGGGGTTAATTTCTATAACCTTTTTAATTGTTTCGCTCCAATCCTCCATGTTTTGATCCGGTATGCCAAACATAAGGTCAATATTAATATTGTTAAAGCCTACCCTTCTTGCAGCCTTGTAGCTCTCTAAAAAGTCATTAAGGCTATGTATCC
>JARDZI010000284.1 GCA_029240935.1 Clostridiales bacterium | reverse complement strand
AATCCAATAAGTCATTACGATTGTATGGAAATGTATCACATATGTCCTCACATATTTGAAAAAAATCATCATTTTCAAAATTTATTTTATTAAACTTTCTCTTTAAATCATTTAATAATTGATTCCAACTCATTCCCCCTGCAGAAATTGATGCTCCAGCTCCAAGGAATAGAATACATTTTTTTTGTTCTATTTTGGGTATAATTTCTGATAAATATTTTTCAATACCATTATCCACACGTATCAACTCCCTAAAAAAATTAATCGTAAGAAAATAATAATCCTATTTATATATTTAAGTTCAATAAATATTACAATATTCCTGCAAACTACCAAAATTTCATGCGAAAAATACAAAAACCCCCAGCATTACACTGGGGTTAAATTATATACTACTATTTAGCTTGCCATCATCTATCAAGTCCATGGAGGCATTATAGAGCTTTTGGATGAGGAACCTAACCTTCTCCTTCCCTAAGAAATTTACCCAGGTTTTGGGGAGCTTATTATATACAAAATTAACAACCCATTCCTACTGTTCTTTACCGCTTTTCAATATCTGTTCCTTTGACATTTGCTTCGCAGCCAACATTCCTGATTTAATATTCGATTTAAACTTCTCCCAGCTTGTACATGCATAGGTAACAACCCATACAGCAAACATGATTAAAAATCTGTACTCCCATAATAAATTTAATACATTTTTCATTGTTTTTCCTCTATTAAATTATTTGAACATAGTGAGTTGCAACCCACTGCTCATTAACTTTGTTAACGAAATACCACTCGATTCCTTCACTTTTGCATAAATGTTAAAGGGTGTATGAATAGGTCTTAGCTTATCACCTGTCCTTTCAAAATTACTAAGCTTACTACAACAATCTAATGTAGATGCGCCTTTAAGCTTGCCCTTTGCAATGGGCTGTACTGTAGGTCATATCCCATAATATCAACCACCTCACTATCTTTCGGAAATTTAGGTCTCTTTCCTGCTCTTAGGTCTTCACCGCTTAATCCTTGGGTATATTGAAAATGTGGCTTATCTATAATGTTTTTCCAGTCTCCACCCTATTCAAGTCCTAAACTCTTACCCAGGTCTCCAATTTTGTTCCACAACCCTTGATTCTTCCAAAGTGCTTTCCCATTTACTATAGGTACAACATCAAATGCAAGTCCAAAACCATGTGCTCCTACAAGTGGTGTATTTGTACTTTCAGGAACATTCCAAATAAATACTTTTGGTATTCTGCATCCCTGAGAGTTGAGGTAACTTGAATGGTTATTCCTTCTTTTTTGTATAACTTATTGACATAAGGATCGAGCTCTGATACTTTCCTACTATTTATCATCTGTACCTACTCCTTCAACTTTTTCCAACCTGTCTATTCTCTTATGAGCTTGTCTGGAGCTTTCTTCTACTCTAGTTATCCTCTCGCTGTGCGTACTTAGAGTAGTGTTAATGCTCCTTTGCTCTAAAAGAACATCATCCGTTCTACGCTTGATGTATTGTATGTCTGCCTTTAATGTGCCATTGTTGTCGCCTTCCTTGTAATTATCCTTTTGTAGTCCTTTTTTGTATCCTATATAGCCAAATACAATACCACAAATTGTGCCAGCCACTCCAATCCACAGGATAATGCTTTTATCCATCATGCACCTCCAGTTTAATAATAAAAATAGGCAAAGAAAAACGACCTTTTATAGTCTCTCTTTGCCATTTGCGTTACGACATATTATATTCCTTATCTGTCTTAAATCACTGCATCTAGTAAAGCTTGAACCAGGGGACATATACTTAATGCTTACATGTCCCCAATTCTTATGCTTATCTTCATTTAAATAGAAACATTAACAGGGTTGATCCCCTCTGTAGGCTGTAATTATATTCAATTAATAAAACACTAAATAAATGTCCCTCCACCACATCAATATAACTTTAATTATATATTCATTATTTACCCATTATTTTCTTCTATTTCCTGATTTATTTATATGTTAAACCAAGGAGCACTCTTGATATAACATTTCAAGTGGTTACCTGCAAAGTAAAAAACAAAAGAGATAGCTTCACAAGAAAACTATCTCTTCTATCCTAAACCAATCTAAACCAATTTTTGCTCAAAAAATCCCTTCATCTTCACCAACTCAACCCTCTTCTCAATTGTATCTATACTATAAAGCCCGAGCTCCTTCATCCTAGCAAAATATCCAGCCCCTGCAAATGTGTATCTGTTTCTTAAGCCATCCTTTGTAGCCTTCATTTTATTTTCATGTGCTATAATATCCCCAACTGCCAGGGATACTGGAATTTCAACTGGTTTTAATCCTAAGCCATGCCTTACAGCATTATATCCTGCAAGGGTTCCTGTTACTATTGCTTCTGTATGGCCAACAAATAGCCCAGCCTTTTCCCCACCAACAAATAGGTTTGTTATCCCCTTTACTTTAAGTGTATTATCCCTTGGTGCCATTGATAAATACCTAATGGAGTTTGCCTTTCCTCCTGAATATGGGTCTTCGTATCTGGCATTCTCAAGGCCAGGAATCTTTCTGAGTTTATCCAATGGATAATAGCTGGTCATTAGCTTAGCATGACCTGTATCTAGAAGTACAATATTTTCAGCAAATTCTTTTAATGCATATTGCTGGCATACCTTCATGTTCAGCTTATCCATGTTAATGTCTTCCTTAGGAACCTCAAGGACTACTACTCCATCTCTATTTAGCTTTTCTTTGACCTCATCTGATAGAGAATCCTTATTTAATTTACATGAACCACTCATGGCACCATAGCTATCATCTCCACGCATACCCAGTAAGTCCTCAACTCCAGCTCTCTTACTTATACTTATTCTTGGACCAAAAGAAGGACATCTTAGAATACACATGGAGCATCCCTTCCCATATCTTAAACAATTGCCCATTGGACCAGTTGAACCAGTAGTTTCTACAAATACTTCACCCTCTATCATTGTACCATCACTTAAGTATATTGCTTTTATTGTGTTTCCATCCATTTCTACATCTGCTGCTCTGGCCTCAAGTATAACCTCTATGCCCATATTTTTAATATACCTTCTTACTGCTGGTTCTACCTTGGTAACATCATAAAGGTTAGCATGCTTATGTCCTGGAAAGTCAATGTTTTTGTGTCTTGAGCAATCATCTGTTATACTAAAAAGATCTCCAGCTCCAAGAGCAATCATTTCTTCTGAGGCTGTATATCTACCATTGTTTCTCATTATCCCCCCGACATTTCCTACACCTAAAAGCATATCTGTCTTTTCTAATAGAAGCACATCAGCTCCGGACTTTTTAGACTGAATAGCAGCAGCGCACCCAGCCCAACCTCCCCCAATTATAACAATTCTCATTAATCACCCATCCCCTTTAAAAATACTTCAGCAGGATTATACTGTTGCTTACAGGACTTTATTTTTTCATTGCTAATACCTTTGATCTGACAGCTTCCACATATACCTTCTCCACAGCACATTGTACTATTATTTACAGTAGCAACATCTATTCCTTTATCTATTCCGTTTAAAAATCTTATAATATTCCTATGAAACTCATCCTCACCTGCACTCAATACAACATCAAAACTTTTTTTCTCAATTAACTGCTTTATAGTGTATTTTATATCTTCATTAATTTCTTTTTTATCATTATAAAAACTAACATCTTCTACAACACAGCCTAGTTCCATAAAATATGCTTTTGAGAAGTTTTCCACGCTTCTTCCTCTATCCACCATTACATAAATCCTATTACCGTTTTTTATCATCTTTCTCGCTGCCATTACAGCTGGGGCAGCCGCACAACCTCTAGTTAATATTAAACAGCCCTTATCCTTTATATCCTTAATAAATCTTATCCCCTGAATTCCATTCCAATAGGGTCCCTTTACCATAATTTTGTCCCTACACTCAGCTAGGGACTTGGTTTTTACTCCTGCAATTTTAACTACAACTTTTATAATATTATTAAAAACATCACTTTCCATAATAGATATTGGAGTATTATATGAATCATCTTCTGAGGGATTTCTTAAAAACACAAAAGCTCCTGTGTTGTTAAGTTCCCTTGCCAATGCATTATTTACCTTAATATCAAATAGGAGAATATCTTCTCTTAAATTTTGTCTTTTAATTATTGAACATGTTTTATATTGACGTGCCTTTTTCCTTTTACTATTGTTGTCTATGAATTCTTGATAAATACATGTGCCCTTCCAGTTAAGGCAATCACAAAAAACCTTGTCTTTTAGCTGCGAACAAATTATACACTCCCCCTTTTCAGCAAGAGCACAGGGACAGTAATCAGTTCCTGAATCAATACAATCAGTAAATTTAAACAATTCCCCAGCCTCCTTTCCCATATAATTAGATTATTCACTAAGTTAGTTTTTGTTACTAAGTTTGATAAAGAACCGCAATAAAAAAGACATGCCCTTCGGCATGCCTTAATTAAATTGAAATATAATGTTCTTAATAATATCTATAAAATTTTTTCTTTTTACATCTCTGTCGCTAAATACTGGATATTTTGC
Organism: Clostridiales bacterium; assembly: GCA_029240935.1. Lineage (GTDB taxonomy): Bacteria > Bacillota > Clostridia > Clostridiales > Caloramatoraceae > JARDZI01. The sequence continues at coordinate 3,241 of JARDZI010000284.1, read as the reverse complement.
AACTATTTTTTCATCAATGCTTACTACCACATTACCTATAGCCTCATTTTCATTTATAGGAGAAAATAAAACAGATGGAGCATAAATATCAATTTTATATTTATCCATTTCATTGGCTAATACAGGTAAATACAAATCGCTCTTGAGTCTTCCTGTAATATATTTTTGATTACCTCCATATATATTGTATCTTTTAATGGCTTCTTCCTTATTAAATATTTTTATAAAGGAATAGTTTTTATCAGCATATTCAACAAGTCTTTCTGCATCCTTCCACCTATCACTGCTATTTAATACTACACATATATATCTTCCATATGGATGCTTTACGGATGCCACAAGGCATTTCCCTGCATTACCAGTAAAACCTGTTTTTACTCCATCAGAATTATCCAACCTATACAAAAACTTATTAATATTTACATAGCTTCTGTTGAAGTTTCCAGTAATCCCTGAAGATATAGATTTAGTTGAAACAATTTGTGCGAAAACCTCATTTTTCATTGTATAAGCAGTAATTTTTGCTAATTCTCTTGCAGTTGTATAATGATTTTCTCTATCAAGGCCATGGGGAGTAACAAAGCTGGTATTATAGGCTCCAAGCTCTAATGCCTTATCATTCATTAGCTTAGAAAACTTCTCTAGGCTTCCTCCAATATGCTCTGCAATAGCTATTGCAGAATCGTTACCTGAGCGAAGCATAAGTCCATATAAAAGCTCCTCCATAGTTATTTTTTCCCCTGCTTTTAAACCTACTGTTGAGCCTCCTATGGAGGAGGCTGTTTTTGAGACAACTACCACATCACTTAGATTACCCTTTTCAATTGCAACTATTGCAGTTATTATCTTTGTTGTACTAGCCATTGGTAAAACCTTATCTCCATTTTTATCATATAGTACCCTTCCAGAGTCTTGGTCAATCACAACACCTGCTATGCAGTCAAGCTTTATATCCTTCGCATAGGTATTTGAAACAATTCCACAAAGCACAATACTAATAATAAACAAAAACAATATAACTTTTTTCATCATATCACCAGCCCATAATAATCATAAGAGTATTATGAGCAATTTTAGCTATTTCAATCCTCATATTTTATACTGCAATTAAAATCCTTGGCAAGTCTTTCAGCTTCTCTTAAATCTTCCTCTCCCCATATGGTCCATCCACCCTTAAGCTTACCATTAACAAGTATTTCTACCTTATCCTTTTTAAAAATCATTACCTTTTCATTTTTTATCTGCATTAAATATAATTGTCTGTTAATAGCCTCATCAATATCAATATCAAACATTTTTATTGCAATCAATATGCAAGATAAGGCATCCTCTATTTCCCTTTTTGCTTTTTCATCCTCACCCTTCATAAGTGCTTTCATAGCCTCAGCTACTTCTTCATTCAAATGACTTACTGCTTCCTTTATATCATTAGGAGTATATTTTCTATTCTCCCACACCTTAGAAACTGCTTCCTTTAATTCCATAACCATCTTCCCCTCGTAACATTTACATAGTGTATATAAGTATTTTAGCTTGCAGAAAACTATAAAGCAATAGTTTCTGCAAGCCAAATCTTCTACTCTCCAGATATGTTGTCTTGAATTTTAACTTCTGGTTCACCTGTCTTCTTGTCTTTCCTAAATGCCTTTACCATTTCATCTATCAATTCTGGAACATTATCAATAATTCTTTCTAAAGAATTAGCTTGGTGTACTGGAAGAAGCTTAACCTGGTCTTTCCCTACTACAAGAAATGCTACTGGTTGTATGGACATACCTGCACCGCTTCCTCCTCCAAATGGGAATTTACCTCCTCCTCCATCCTCACTCTTTTCCTTACTATTAAATTCTGAACCACCTGAAGCAAAGCCTACACAGACCTTTGATATGGGTATTATTACATTCCCATCCTTTGTTTCAACAGCATCTCCTACAATTGTGTTAACATCAATCATTTCCTTTAAGCTATCCATTGTAGATTTCATCAATCCTTCTATTGGATGATCCGGCATTTGAAGCACCACCTTTTTTTAATATATATTTTTTATATTTGAGTAAAATCCTCAGCCACTTGATTGTAAAGACAATGATGTTAATTGTTTTAATTCGAACCTCTGCTGATATAATATAATCTACTTTTTCATAAACAAAATCAGGAATAATATTATATTCACCATTATATTTTTTAAAGTAAATTTGAATAATACTTTCCATATTGTATAAAATCATATTAAGTAAACCAATTGTGATTGCTGTCTTATCTGCAGATAGGTAATGATTCCTTAAGTATTTTAATAATTTTCTTTAATGGAACTTTTTTCTTTAATCCCTTACTCTTTTTAAATTTATCAAATATAGCTTTCTCCTTTATATTAATTTTTATTACTTTTAATAGTACTAATTTAATAGTTACCTCATTGTTATAGATATATACTTGGATAATAACAGGTATAAAAAGTAATAGAATTAGTAATAAAAGCAAAATAAATACAATTAATGCAGTAATCATCTTATACACCTCAAAAAAAAGAATAAAATACCTTTTACAGTATTTTATTCTTCCACAAAATCCATCTTAAATTCAATTAATTCTGGAAGTTCATTAATATTTTTAAATCCGAAGTATTTAAGGAAATCTTCAGAGGTACAATACAAAATTGGTCTTCCAGTGGTTTCTCGCCTTCCGTTTTCCTTTATAAGTCCCTTTTCCACAAGTGTTGCAATTGCCCTATCACTTCTTACTCCTCTTAATTCATCTATCTCAGCTTTAGTAATAGGTTGTCTATATGCAACAATTGATAGTGTCTCTAGTGCTGCTTGGGAAAGATTTTGCCTGCTATCAGGCTTTACAAACCTTTTTATGTAATCCCCATACTCAGGCTTTGTTGATAACTGAACCTTGTTATTAAACAACACCAAATACAATCCTCTTGAGCTGTTCTCATATTCCAATACCATTTCCTCTAAAACTTGCTTTAACTCTTTTTCAGTTATGTCAAGCAATTCGCTAAGTTCTTTTATTGATACTGGATTTCCCATTGCAAAAAGCACAGCCTCTATTATCCCTTTATTTCTTCCATCATCATAGACAAATCCTTCAGCGTCTAGGAAATCTTCCATTGCTCCTCCTGCCCTTCTATAGTAATATCTCCAAAATTACTGTACTGTACCACCTTAATTGCTTTTAGCTTTATTAATTCCAACATTGCAAGGAATATTACTACTATCTCAAGCTTATCCTT
>JARDZI010000283.1 GCA_029240935.1 Clostridiales bacterium | reverse complement strand
TCAAATCAAGGATATTCTCATTGAAAAAATAAATTCTGGAGAGTTTGAGAGCGGCAGCCAGCTACCATCTGAAAGGGAAATAAGTGAAACATACAACATCAGCAGAATGACGGCAAGGAGTGCGTTAACTCAGCTCGTGGATTTGGGATACGCTTACAGAGAAAAAGGAAAAGGTACTTTTGTGAGGCTTCCAAATTTAGAGAGAGATTTTGTTAGGCTCAGCGGTTTTTCACAAATGCTTAGCTCCAAGGGCATCAAGCCCAGCAATAAGGTCGTGAAATCCGGCATAATTGAGGCTGATAAAAAAATTGCACAGCTTTTAGAAACCACAATCGGCACCAAGGTCTATGAAATAGTGCGTGTAAGGTATGGAGATAACATAGCTCTTGCTTTGGAATATTCGTATTTACCAGTGAGTCTTTTTGAAAATCTTCTTCAATACGACTTCGAGAGCAATTCGCTGTATAAAGTTATTGAAGATATTTACAATTATAAATTGAAATTTTCTAAGCAGTGGATAAAGATAACTACTTTATATAATAACGAAGCCACAATGTTAAATGTAATAGAACATACTCCTGCATTCTTGTTAGAATCGATTTCTTACGACATGGATGAAAGAGTTGTTGAAGCTACAAGGTCGTTAAATATAGGGGACAGGACCACATTTTATACAGAACTATGGCCGAACGTCCAAGTATAAGCAGGAAGCAATTACTAAGTTTTAAAATAATTCATAAATATTTAATGTTTAAATTAAGAGGTGAAAGATGTCTGATTCAGTTGTAACTTCAATAATGTCTGATTCTGATTCTATTGTGACTTTAATAGATGTTGAAAAAAGTTTCGGAAAAAACAATGTTGTAAAAAAAATGAATATTGAAATAAAAGAAGGTGAATTTTTAACTCTTCTTGGGCCCTCAGGATGTGGGAAAACCACAACTCTAAGAATGATTGCTGGTTTTGAAGAAGCTTCTTCTGGAACTATCAAGGTTCAGGGAGTAAGTGTTGAAGATAAGGAGCCTTTTGAAAGGGATGTAAATACAGTCTTTCAGAACTATGCTCTTTTTCCGCACATGACTGTATTTGATAATATAGCTTATGCACTTAAAATTAGAAAAAAAGCCAAAGATGAAATAACAAATAGAGTTAATGAGATGCTGGATCTTGTTCAGCTTAAAGGCTATGAAAATAGGAAGCCTGATGAGCTTTCAGGGGGTCAGAAACAGAGAGTTGCAATTGCAAGGGCTCTTATAAATAATCCTAAGGTGTTGCTTCTTGATGAACCACTTGGGGCACTTGATCTTAAGCTTAGAAAGCAAATGCAGGTAGAACTGAAAAGACTTCAAAAGAAGCTTGGAATTACTTTTGTTTATGTAACTCATGATCAGGAAGAAGCTCTTACAATGAGTGACAGAATAGCAGTAATGAATGAAGGTGTAATAGAACAGCTTGCTACACCTATGGAGATTTATAATAGACCGCTTACTAAATTTGTGGCAGGTTTTATTGGAGAATCTAATATTTTCGATGGTAATGTTGAGGCTATTCATGATGGAATATTAGATGTTGAAACTCGTGCTGGCACAATGAAAGTAAAAGGAAATGGATTTTATGTGGGTGAAAGAATCCATGTGTCCATAAGACCGGAGTATATAAAAGTAAGTGCAGATCCTGTAAAAGGATTTAATCTTGTGGGTAATATTAATGATTTTATTTATATGGGAACTGTTGTAAAAACATCTGTTGATTTGAATGACAATACTGAAATAAAGTATTCCCGTTTTGAAAAAGATGAGGACTTTAAAGAAGGGGATTCTGTTAATATATACTGGAATCCGGAAAAAGCTGTTGCCATTAAGACTAAGATGTAGTGTGGAGGACAATATGAATCAAAAAAATAATTTTAAAGGTCAAACACTACCAGCTTTAGCTATGGCCGGGCCGGTTTCATTATGGATGATTTTATTTGTAACACTACCAATGATGTTCATTATCTACATAAGCTTTATGTCCAGGGGAGTGTTTGGTGATGTTGTTTATAAATTTTCATTGGATAGTTATGGAACTCTGTTGGACAGCACATATTTTAAGGTTATAGTAAAATCTATAAATGCAGCATTAATGACTACGGTGCTGTGCCTTTTTATAGGTTATCCATTTGCATATTATATTGCAAAAAAACCTAAGGAAGTAGCTTCAAGGCTTATTATGCTTATTATGATTCCATTTTGGACAAACTCTTTAATGAGACTTAATAGCTGGCTTCTTTTATTTCAAACAAGTGGACCTGTAAATAATTTTCTTATGAGCGCAGGGTTTATAGATACACCAATGAGTTTTGTATATACGGACGGTCTTGTAATGGTTGGTATGATAACAAACATGCTTCCATTTGCAGTTCTTCCAATGTACAGCTCAATTGAAAAATTAAGTAAATCTCTTTTGGAGGCATCGGCGGATCTTGGTGCTTCAAGACTTACCACATTTTTTAATATAACATTGCCTCTTACTTTTCCGGGAATATTCTCGTCCATAATATTGGTATTCATACCTTCTCTTGGAATATATACCGTAACGGATATGCTTGGTGGAGGAAAAGTTTTATACATAGGAAATATAATAAAAAATCAGTTTGGATCAATAAGAAATTGGCCTCTTGGAGCTGCCCTTTCAGTACTTTTGATTGTTATAACAGCAATACTTATTTATATATACACCAGATTTGCAAAAATTGAAGACATGGAGGTGGTATAAATGAGTATTTCAAAAAAACAAAAAAGAAAAAGGTTAGAAGATGCCATAGGAGCAATTTACTCAATTGCAATTTATACCATATTGTACATTCCAGTATTCGTAATGATGGTGTTTTCATTTAACGATCAAAGATACAACTATTACTGGAATGGCTTTACAACGCAGTGGTATTCAAAATTATTCACTAATTCAGCTGTAATCGGAAGTCTTTGGTATTCATTATTAATTGCAGTATTAGCAACTGTGATTTCTGTTACCATAGGCACAATTGGAGCATTGGGATTAAAAAAATATGAATTTAAAGCAAAGAAATTCATTAATAATATGCTTTATATACCAATAATAGTTCCTGAAATTGTTATGGCAGTTGCACTTCTTATTATATTTATGAAAATAGGAATTGCTCTTGGATTGGGAACCATATTAATTGGTCACTGTACTTTCTGCATTCCTTATGCAGTAGTTACTATTAAAGGCCGTATAAGTGGTGATGGTTATAGTCTTGAAGAGGCATCCATGGATCTTGGGGCCAACAGAATTCAGACATTTTTAAATGTTACTCTCCCAAGTATTATGCCGGGAGTAATGAGTGCAGCTTTTCTGAGTTTTACTCTTTCAATAGATGATGTTGTAATGAGTAATATGCTCGCAGGTGCAAAAAATTCAACATTGCCAGTTTTAATTCTGTCAATGAACAAGTCAGGGATTACCCCTGATGTTAATGCACTCACAACAATCATGATTCTAGTCATTGTAATAGCAATGGTTTTGAATAATATAATTAAATCTGCGTTAAAAAGACGCAACAAGGCGGAGGGAGCAATATGAAAAAAATAATTTCAATTCTTTTATCCATGGTTTTAATCATGGGGCTTTTTACAGGCTGTAGTGGAACTAATACTAGTTCCAGTCCAGAAAGCAACAAAGCAGAACCAAGCACAGAGTTAAATATTTATATGTGGCAGCAATATATATCCGATGATTTAATTGCTAAATTTGAGCAAGAAAATAATGCTAAGGTAAATTTGTCTTACATGAGCGACAACGCAGATGCTATTACAAAGCTTACAGCAGGCGGTGGACAAGAGTATGACCTTATAATGACTTGTGATGCTTATATGGAATCACTTGTAGAAGGCGGATATGTTGAAAAGATAAACTTTGCAAATATACCAAATGCTTCTAACATTAATGAATCTTACTGGACTGCTAAAGAATACTGTGTACCATATCTTATGAACTATATTTATATAGTTTATAACAAAGATACTAGTCCAGTTGAAATTAAGAGTTACAATGATCTTATAAATCCTGCATTAAAGGGACAAATAGCTTCTATAGATGGAGCTAGAAACTTATTTCCTATAGCACTTGTTGCTCTTGGATATGATCCTAACTCAACAAATGAAAAAGAAATAGCTGAAGCTTATGAGTGGCTTAAAAAATACAATGAAAATGTTGTAGCATATGGTAATGCTGAGCAAAACCTTACTAATGGAACTGCTTCTGTAGCATTTACATATGATGGAAATGCTTCATGGGCTATGTCAGAGCTTGGAGAAAAAAATAATCTTGTAATAGCTGATTTTGAAAAAGATCCAGTACAACTTGGTTTTGACCTTTATGTAGTACCAAAGGGAGCTAAGCATGTTGACCTTGCAGAAAAATTCCTTAATTACATCACAGATCCTGAAGTTATGGCTGCAAACCTTGTAGAATATCCATATTCATGTCCAAATGATGCAGCAGTGGAAGCGGCTTCTGATGCTTACAAAAATGACCCTGCAAGAAATTTTGATTATAAGCAAAATGTATTTTTCCAAAAGGATGTTGGGGAAGCAATTACAATTTACAATGATTATTATCAAAAGTTAAAAGTAGGGGAATAAATTTAGTAGCTTAGGAGAACAGAATAATAATGTTAAAATTTGACGAACAAAAGCAATTAGACAGCGTTAATGGAGCATTGGCTCT
>JARDZI010000023.1 GCA_029240935.1 Clostridiales bacterium | reverse complement strand
GAAATACTCAGGATTTTCTTCTACAGTTTGTATATAAACAACCTGTTTTTAAAGCAGGCACTGATGTTAGATATAATAATTGCGCTTTTGTCTTATTGGGCTTAGTAATAGAAAAAATAACTGGACAGGATTATCGAAGCTTTGTTACAAATAATATTTTCAAACCCTGTGGAATGTTAAACACAAAATTCTGCGCTATGGATGGGGTGAATGAAAATACTGCAGAAGGATACACTGGTTGTTATGATGAAAATGAAAAATTTATTAAGTGGAAGAAGAATATATACTCATACCCACCAATAGGATCTCCAGATTCAGGAGCCTATACAACAGTAAATGACTTAGACATATTTATAAGAAATCTCAAAGCAAATACGCTATTAAATGAAAAATATACCAATATGATATTTGCTCCACAATGTGAATTTTCAAAGCCCTTTAAAAATTGGAAACCTGAACCTAATGCAACAATAAGAAATGGATATGCATTTGAGTTTGTAGAAATTAATGGTGATATATTCTGTATGCGTAAGGATGGAGTAAATGATGGTGTAGGTGGAATGCTTTCATATTATCCTGCTATAGATGCAACAATAATAATTCTATGTAATCAGGATTGTAATATATGGCAGATGCACAGGGAAATACAAACGGTATTATATTATGAATACATCAAAAGGTGAAAAGACATAATATACATCTAAAGGAGCGATAAAGTTCAAGTTAAAAAACAAACACAAGGACCTTGGCTTCAAATTATATAGGTGAGAAATATTTCGGTGGAGCATTTATTATCTCTGAAGATGGACATGTTCTATCAAGTCTTGATTTAGGAAAAGAAGCTATGTTGATAGGTGAAGTTTAGAAATTGGTACAAGTGGAGAAGGTTAAGTACAAGGACAGTCCAATAGAATCAACATTGTCAAGAGTATAATTAACGAGGTGAAATAATATGATAAAAGGTAACTTAATTGGCAGTGGTGCCACGGCGGATGTTTTTGATTGGACAGAGAATACAATAATAAAAATATTTAAAGATTATGAATCTGATGAAGCAATTGAAAGGGAAATTAATAATACAAAAGCACTGGAAAACTGTTGCTTTAAATTTCCACAGTTTATACAAAAGCTTCAATATGAGGGGAAACGTGCTATTGTATTTGAAAAAGCTATTGGCAAATCTATGATAAAACAAATGGAAGCAAGGCCTTTTGCTTATAAGAAGTTTGCTAAAAAGTTAGCACAACTGCAGTTCCTAATCCATAAAAGCCATGTGAATGGAATTAAAGAACAAAAACCATACTTTAAGGAACGTATTTCAAGGGCAAGTGATTTAGCTGATGATAAAAAAGAAAAGTTGTATCAATTAATTGATAATATGCCGGAGGGCAATTGTCTATGTCACAGCGATTTCCATCCAGATAACATCCTTTGTAATGAAAATGGCGACTATATTATTGATTGGGCAGACTGTTGTAATGGTAATGTGTGTGCAGATGTAGCTAGAACTATCTTAACTTTAACAACTGCTGAACTTCCTGAAAATGTTTCAAGATTCACAAAAATAATTATCATGTTTATTAGAAATAGGTTTAGTACCATATACACTAAGGAATATTTAAAAATATCAGGTAAGACCATAAAACAAATAGATGAATGGCAGGTTGCAGTTGCTGCATATCGATTATGTGCTGCTAAGAAGACAGAAAAAAGTGCTATATTGAAAATTATAAATAGTTACTTAGAAGAGGTTGAAGGAACAACAGATGAATTAATATCATTATAGGAAAATAGAAGCTTAACAATAAGTCACTATAATTAAATCTAGTGATTTTTTATTAATAAAAGGTATATATAGATATTTCACTTTTTTTAAGTAGTGTAGAAAAATGGGCAAAACAAAATGAAGATATATATAAAATCATTAATATTAGTAGGTTCCTATACAAGAGGAGAAGAAAGGGATGAATTTATTGATAAATATAAGTAAGAGGAGGACAGTGGGACAAGGTCTTGATATTTTGTAAATAAAATATAAGAACAGAGAGGGGTAATTCCTATGGAAATTATTTTAATGGCCATAATAGGATTATTAATTTTATATACAGTAATTAAAAGTGCAATTGATGGTTCTGAGACAGCTGAAAATATTAGGTATATTAGAATGATATTAAGTAAGCAGTATACTGAAACTGATGATAATTATAGTAATATCCCAAAGAAAAATTTTAAAATAGAAAACATACCTATTACAGAATGTCCTGCATGTGGTGAAAAAATTTCTTCCACAGATAAAAAGTGTCCTTCTTGCGGGCTTACTTTGATATTTGAGAAAGATGATAATTAAGTAGATATGCAATATTTATGGATTGCTTATTAGGTATTTGGAGTTTTGGATCTTTCAATTCTAGATGAGTTGGTATACAATTATACAAATAATATGGAGGTTTGAAGTAAAATGAATCAAATGGAAACATAGAGACTCATATTACGTGAATTTTTACCAGATGATTGGGAAGATTTATATGAATATTTATCAATTCCAGAGGTTGTTCTATATGAACCCTATGATACTTATTCCAAAGAGGAATGTATTAATGAAGCTAAAAGTAGATCTGAAGAACAGATTAATAGTAGGTTTTGGGCAGTGTGCCTTAAGAATAGTAAAAAAATGATTGGACATGTTTATTTTGCACAATCAGAACCACCTCAATTTAGAACTTGGGAGATTGGATATGTGTTTAATCCTAAATTCTATGGAAATGGATATGCAACTGAAGCCTGTAAAAGAATACTACAGTACGGATTCCAAAATGAAAAAGCTCACAGAATTGTTGCAGAAGCCAATGTTAAAAATCAAGCATCATGGAAGCTTCTAGAACGTTTATCTATGAGAAGAGAAGCACATATGTTTCAAAATGTTTTCTTTAAGAAAACATCAGATGGAAAACCTATTTGGAATGATTCTTATGGCTATGCCATACTTTCTACAGAGTATAAGGGGGTATAAAAATGGAACTTATTTTAAAAGAAGTTGATAAGGACAATTGGGAAGAGTGTGTAGAATTAAATGTATCAGAGGAACAAAATGATTTTGTTGCTTCAAACTGGTATTCAATATTACAGGCTAAATTTGGAGAGGAAATTTATCCACTATGTATTTATGATGGACAAGTAATGGTGGGATTTTTAATGTATGATTTAGATCCAGATACAAATAGAATAGAAATGTGTAGATTAATGATAGAGCATAAATTTCAAGGGAAGGGCTACGGGAGAAAGGCTGTATTAAAATTATTAGATATAATTAGAGAAAAATATGGTAAAATAAAATTTTTCACAAGCACTGTGCCTAGTAATATAGCTGCACAGAAATTATATGAAAGTATAGGCTTTAGAAAAACTGGTGAAATATTGTGGGAAGAAGAGGTAATGGTGATAGAGTTATAAAGGAAGGAAGCGCACTTGTGTATAAGAATATTTTAAAAATTATGGTTTGTCCAAGATGTGGAGAAAAGCTAATGCTTAATTCCAGGGAAGAGATTAATGGAGATGTTATTGATGGAACTCTAACCTGTGCAAATAATCATAGATGAAAAAATTACTCAGTACGCCATTTGTTACTGTAAACAGGAGAAATGAAAATGTGATGCCATTGTAAATGTAGCAAATAGCAGTCTTTTAGGTGGTGGTAAATTGTTAAAGGATAATAATACATTTGAAACTATTGAAGGTTTTATAGAACATTTAATGAGAAATGATAATATTGTTGGAATTGTTGAGTATGGTGGCAGAGAATATGGTGACATGAGTATTGGTGGGGACTATGATTTAACAGTAATTTTAAGTAAGCCAATATCTCATAATTTTACTGGAGTACATCTTCACATAGCAGGCATACCAGTAGATTGTATGCTTTTATCAGTTGATGATTTTTTATTAGATACTCCATCAAATGAATTCCTATTATGTCATTTAAATTGCAGAATACTTTTTGATAGGGATAATATTACTAGAAAAATTATGGATAGGATTAAAACAGCTTGGATGGTCCCTGAGTATTTATCTGATTTTGAAAAGAATACTTTTAGATTCACTTTTCAACATATCCTAGATAAATTAGAACACAGGCTACACAAGGATGAACTTTATTCAAAATATTTTATTTACTCATCCTTTGATTGGTTTCTTCAATGCTATGCAAGAATAAAGAATTTAGAAGTGGGGAAACCAAAGGCACATTTAAATTATATTAAAAATGAAGATCCAGAATTAATTAATATTATCAATCAGATGTTTAACTCAAAGGACTTAAGTTTACAATTTGAAATGCTAAAAAAATGTGCTTATCATATATTAATGCCAATTGGTGGGTTATGGGAGAAAAATGAAGTTTTATTTCACTTAACACCTGATGGAAATAATGTTATTGAAGAACAACAGGATGTTATTAAGCTATTATTTGAATAGAGTATTGATAGGTTCTACCTAGAATATTTACTGATTTACCACAGAGTGAAGTAATTTCAAAGACCTAATAGTACAACTTAATATAAGACTACATAATAATTTGTTATGTAGCCTAGTTTATAAATAGAAAGCTGAGAATTTATATAAATTACTTGGGTTTGAAATAGTTCAAGTCACACATGTTTATAGAAAGTTTATTGATTAATCTTAAAGGGGAGGTAAAAATTTAGTGAATGAGCAAAGTGAAGTAAACAAAAAAGCATGGTCATATAGGGCTTATGAGTTTTGGACTAATAATTTGGGATTGCCCAATGAAGTGGCTAAAGATATGATAAGTAATCCTAAAAAACATCTACGCAGGCATATTGAGTTTCTTGGTGATGTGAAGGATAAGAAAATTGTTAACCTACTAGGCTCCTGTGGGAAAAAGGCAGTTCCATTAGCAATACTTGGAGCAGATGTAACTATTGTTGATATTTCTGAAGAGAACAAGAAATATGCTATGGAACTTTCTAAAGAAGCAGGTGTAAATTTAAAATATATCATATCTGATTTTATGGAATTAAATATTGACCAAATGTGTAATAGCTTTGACATCGCTTATCTTGAAGGAGGAATACTGCATTATTTTCTTGATTTAAATGAGTTTTCTAAAAAGATATATAACCTGATAAAAATAGGAGGGAAATTAGTATTAAATGATTTTCACCCAGTAAGGAAAATATTCAAATCCCAGGATATTTTTAAAGATGATGGTTTAGAGCTAACTGGAAACTATTTTGAGAATGAATTAAAGGTTGGGGAAGTTGCCTATGAGAAATTTTTCCCAGATAATGAACAACGTGAATTTCCAAAATGTCTTTTAAGATATTGGACTATGGGTGAAATTATTAGCTCCTTTGCAGCGGCAGGATTTATTATTGAAAAGCTTGTTGAAGGACCAAGATTTGATTCTCATAAGAATATACCAGGAGAATTTACATTGGTTGCATCTAAATTTAAAATTGAAAGATGAAAGTAAGACTTAGAGGTGAACAAAATGAGTTACCCATTTGATTGTATTAGTGATTTGATTTTTGTGGAAACAGAAATTAAAAGTGCAGATATTATTTTAGTACCTGGCGGAAGCCATCCACAGCTTATGGAAATGGCTGCAGAGTTATTTAAGCAGGGATTAGCTCCATATATATTACCAAGCGGGCATTTTAATCCTAAAATACCAGAGTACAGTTCAGAATGGGAATATCTAAAATCAATAGGTGTAAACTTGGGTATTCCAGAGGAAAGAATATTAAAGGAAGATAAAGCGAGGCATACATTTGAAAATGCCGAACTTTCATTGGAAGTTATAAAAGAAAACAAATTATCAATAAAAAAGGCAATCCTAATTTGTAAGGCATTTCATTCAAGACGAGCATTACTTACATATCAAGCAATGTTTCCAAAGGACATAGAGTTTTATGTTGCTTCTGTTCCAGATAATAGAGACATAAAAAAGGATAACTGGTTTTTAGATGATAAAAAGATAAGGCTTGTAATGGGTGAGGTAGTAAAAATAGGCAAATACTTTGAAACATACATTAAACAATTCTATCAAGAAAACAAATAATAGAATGAACATTTATGGTACAATATGTAATAGATACTAATACTTAGAAGTGGTGAATTATGTATAACATTAAGAAGATAGATCTGAGTGATTTTAAGATTGATATTAATAAGGAGAATAATGAGCAGGTACATGACCTTTATATTAGAATTGTGTATATGTTTAAATAATTCTGATGAAGAGGAAAGATTATAAGTTAGTTGTTAATGTATTAAATATATGGAGGAATAAAGGTGGAGAATCTAAGTAATATACAGAAAGAAATATTTGATAATAAGGTTAAAAAAGGGTTTAATACTACCAATGTTGAATTTGAGTTTTGCCTAACTTATGAAGAACTTGCTGAGGCCTTTGAGGCATACAGAAAAAAGTCAGCAACTGTTGGTGAAGAGTTGGCTGATGTAGCCATATTCTTATATGGTATTGCTGAGATATTAGGTTTTGACTTGAATAATGAGATATTAAAAAAGGTGGATAAAAATAAAAATAGAGTATATAAGAATGTAGATGAAATACCCGAATGAATGATAACTGTTTATTAAAATGAAGCGAGAAGGTGCTTATAAGTGTTTTACCATGAAATATATAATCATAAGGAAGTTAGAATTTGGTATGGAAATAGTCCATATGAGTTCTGTGGGATGCTGTACATCAGTAAAATTATTTAACATTTAGCAAGGGAAGGATAACATATGGCATACAAAGATTTTGTACAACCTCAAATTATAAACATCGATAATGAAGTTAGATTACGATCATATGATGGAAGCTATAAGCAAGCTATTCCCTGGTACCAGGATGAGTTTGTTTATTATAATTCTGAAGGAATTACTGATACTTCAAAGATTCCTGATGAAAGCTATGTAAAAAGAATGTATGAGTATTTGAACAATAATGGAGAGCTTTATTTCATTGAAGTCCTTGAAGATGGAGCATATATTCCTATAGGAGATGTAACAATAAAGGAACAAAACCCACCAATTGCCATAGGAGTTGCTAAATACCGCGGGGTAGGTATTGGTACAAAGGTTATGAAGGCAATTATAAAGAGAGGGAAGGAAATTGGAATAACCAAGTTCTATGGTACAACTATTTATGACTATAATATTGCATCACAGAAATTGCATGAATCCCTAGGATATATATGCGTGGAAGTAAGAGGGAAGGATAGAATATATGAATTGGAATTGTAAAAACAAATACAATTTTTGTTGATATAGAGAGAGTCATATAAGTGAAAGCATTTATTTGAAAAATATAGACAGTTACAAAAAATACATGTTAAGTAACAAAAATGTGGAAAAAAAAGTAGCGTCAATAAAAGCCGGAGCATTTTGCTCCGGCTTTTATTGAATAAGGTATTTGGCAATAAGCTATAATTATCACAACAATTTTAATATTATTCTTCTACGGTTACAGTACCATCCTTTTCTACTGTAATATGCATTCCTGTTTTAACATAATTTAAAAATTCATCCCCAAGGTTGTCCACGGTGGGCATAGAGTTATTGGTCCAAACATCTGCTAAAATTACTCCTGCAGCAGCAAGTGAATCAATTGGCTTAGCAAATAACAGGCAGGCTGGCTGGCGTTCCATTGTAGCAGCACAGTAAAGAACCATTCCTCCTGTGGTGGAACCTATAGTCTGTGGCATGCAAAGAGCTTTTCCACATAGGGGCTTTCCAAGCAATTCAAGATTATTCTGATCTGAGCAGGTGGCATTCTTGTCACCGAACATCAAGCTTTTCTGAAAACTTGCGAGAGTGTTGAAACCCTTGTGTGTTACAAGTGCCTCTGCTTTGGTTTCACCTGGTATTACAGGGCGTCCTTTGAAAACTTTCATCTCAGTTTACCCCCTTTGTGATTTTATATAATATCTCATCTTCTGTGTAGTAACGAGTAGATGTATAGGTTCTCAATTTATTAGAGCAGGTAATAACCGGCATCTTTCCACATAGTGGGTTGTTCATGTACATCAATGGACAGATGGAGCTGATTACAGCTCCCATGGTCAACAGCTTTGTATAAGCTGGAGTATTTTTAAATTCTGCAAGCACTGCTGGAGCAGTAGTGAAAACAGTAGGTATGGCAACCTTTCCCCTGCCAGCAGTCTTCAGTCCCTCAGCTAAACGATCAGTCCACTGGTTAAGCTGTGAAAGAGACAGGTGAGGACATCCAATAAAGCAGAGCTTAGGTTTTGCATTTTCATCCTTCCAAATGCAGGGGTAGCTGCTTTGCACTCTTTTCAGTTCTGCATCATCGATTACATAGGTTTTTGCATCCGGAGAAACAAGTCCGGTGCCCTGTTCTACTGCCTCAGGAGTCAGATTTTCAACATGATAAAGTCCAACTGCACCATTTGAGGCAGTGGCTGCTCCCATATCCTTCAAATAGGATTTTGCATTATCTGTTAATTCTGTTCCGAGCCATTTGTCCAGCCCTCCTATGAAAGGAACATCTTCCATTACCTTCATACCAATAGCGCTGCCCAGAAGCTGAGCTTCCGGAATGCTTGTGGTTTTAACTTCAACAATCCATGTGGCACGTCGCCCTTCATCTGTCAGCAGGCCAAAATATGGCACCCGTCCAAGTATACTGCCAAACATCTCCAATATTCCTGAGTTTCGATTGCACCTTGCCCCAAGCACACTGTTGGCATATACAACTGCGCTGCTTTCCGCCCAACTGAGGACATCACCTTTTTGGGGGATATTGCCTACCTCCTCCATGTAGCAGGTACATGTGAAGGCATCCTTTCCCATTAACCCCAGCTTTGACAGCTGCTTCTCGTAATCCTCCTGTTTGGAATACATTATATTAAAAAATAACCTTTGCAGTAGGTTAGCTGGTACATTGGGATCAAGGGGACGGGGATCCACACTGAAGGGTTGCTGAGATAAAGCACCACCCTCTATCAGCTGATCCATAAGATTGTATACAGGCTTTAAAACTGAGAGGCCAAAGCTGGTAACAAGGTGGCCACCTGCACCTGTGACAGGAACCATCTTTGTGGCTCCAAAGGTTTCTCCATACATTACCAGCGTTTTCATCACCTTTGCCAGTGCTTCACCCTTTTTCCCCTCCAGTATTTCCTTCTCCTCTGGTGTTAAATACATTGCCATTTTTATTCCTCCTTTACAGTTTTCCAGCTAATGTATAGGCTGCACGGGTTGCTTCCAGTACCTTTCCACCGCTGAAGCTATCTCCAATGTTATAAAGCTCAGGTGCAACTTTCATGCGTTGTGCTTCAAAGTAAAGGCTGTCATCCGGTCTGCCACCAGCTGCCAGGACCACAAGGTCTGCCTGGAGTGTTTCACTCTTTTCTTCCTTTCCCATTTTAGGAGCAAGAGGATTCTCAATATTCTTTGGTAAAATTGGCTGCCATGTTACATATGGATTTGGTACTCCCTTTGAAATATTACGGCTGACTTGAAGGTTGTCCACTCCAAATCCAGTAACACGGGTGCAGTTTAACAGCTTTACTCCAGCCTTGTTTAAATAGTGAATCAAATGTCCACGGTTTGCAGTACATACACCATCCATGATGTAAGGAGCCATTTCCACTACTGTTACATCACAGTCCTTTTCATATTTCAGCCAATACGCGGTTTCGCAACCTACAACACCGCCTCCAACAACAACAATATTTTTTGCAGTGCCTAAAAGCTTTGGATTCAGAAGGAGATCAACTGCTTGAACTGCATTGGCTTTTTCAATTCCAGGCAGAGGAAGCTGAGCAGGCTTTGTACCTACAGCAAATACGACTGTATCGTAGTTCTGCTTATCAAGCCACTCTGAAGTTACATTACAATTTGCTTTAAAAGTAAGGTTGCCCTCCTTTTCTGTTTCCTTAACCAGGTTCTCAAGGTAAATAAGATAGTTATTAAGATCAAATTTAATTTTAGGAACACTGCCGCTGATGATTTTTCCTCCAACCTTATCTGTTTTTTCAAATAAATCAACCTTATGTCCTCGTTTGGCCACTGTTACAGCCAAGATTGCTCCCCCAGGACCAGCTCCTACAACGGCAATTCGTTTGACTTTCTCAGGTACAGGAGGAACCTCAGGGAAAATATGCTCAAAGCTTGTACGTGGGTTTACAGCACACTGAGGATGACCACCATCAACAAACTCATTAATGCAGCCTTCCTGACATCCAATACAGGGGATAATGTCCTTAACTCTTCCTGCAAATGCCTTGTTTGGCCAATATGGATCAGCCAGTAAGGGACGTCCCAGCATTATCATATCGCAATCCCCCTTGCGAAGTGCATTTTCTGCCAGGTCCGGGTATCCCAGTTTTCCAACGGCTACTACTGGTACTTCAACTCCAGCATTGGAACGGATGTTTTTTGATTTGAAGTGTTCTTTAACCAAATGTGCAACCTCCAAAAAACATCCTGCAGGCATTCCAGCAGGTGGGTGAGGCAGCCACCAGTTATCATAGCAGCCAAGATCAACGTCAAACATGTCAACACCAGCTTCAACAAGCTTCTCCATGTAATCCAATGTCATCTCCACTGTTCGGCCATTTTTGAACTTTTTCAAAGCAGAGGTAGACATACCTTTATCACCATAGGTTTCGTTCAGTGCAAGAGAAAGGTCAATACGGTACATGATGGGGAAACGGCTATCTGTTCGACGGCGCATTTCCTTTACTATGTCAATACCAAAGGCCTGCCAATTAGCATAACGGCCCATTTTACGGCGGTTAAAGGCAGGATTGGTCATTTGTTCTAAAAGATAACCTTCATGACCATGGAGATACACTCCATCTATTCCAGCAGCTTTTGAATCAGCAGCAGCTTGGCCACCATTTTTGATTATTTTTTTTAGTTTTCTATCACTGAGGCGCCAGCAGGGTATCTGTGGTATATAGAAATTTGGATTAAAGGAAGCGGATACAGGCATCTTAAGTTCATTTACCAGACACTGAGGGTTACCAACTCGGCCAAGCCCCGGGGTAATTTGAATAAATATTTTGCTTCCGTAGACATGTATTCCCTGTGCTAGATCACGCCAACCAGAAAATACTGTGCGACTGCGATCTATCCGTGGAAAATAAGACAGTTTTCCCATTTCTGTAATCGAATTGTCTATACCATGGCTTATTGGAATAAGTCCTGTAGTAATAAGACCCACACCGCCTCTGGCACGTGCGAAAAAGTACTGCAGCATTTTGTCATTAGGACGTCCAGTTTCCTCACACATGTCGATATTTCCCATAGGTGCCATGACAAGTCTGTTTTTTATAGTTGTGTGGTTGATCTGAATAGGAGAGAACATGCTGTTATAGGGATAAAGCTCCTGAGTCATAAGAGCTGTTTTCCCTGGACAGTTGTTTTGGCTTGGATCTTTCAAAAACCAATTTCCATAGCTGTCAACCAAGTTTTGGACAAAAGTATCCTTTTTCATAAAATGGCCTCTCTTTCTTTTATATTTGAGATAAATTATGATTTGTGTATGAGTATTTTTTCCTGCTTCGGCTTGCAGAATATTTAGCTGTATAAATTTCCATAATAGAGAACTTGTATTATAGTATAGCTTTACATAATAAATTCACCGAATATGTTATGTCAATCCTAACAAATTGTTATAAATTTGTCAATGTTACATAGGTAAATTATGTAATGTTATTAAATACAAAAAATAAAAGGCAGGCTATAGAGCCTGCAGAATATTAACCTTGATTCCCTGTCTTAAATGCATATAGATAATTATTAATGATTTTTTCAGCTAGAGGTATAAGAGAATAATTCCCTCCACTTTGGCACCAATTGTAGATTATGCCACGGGAGATGATGAGGATTTCTCTTCCTAGCTCCTGATAGGAGTATTGCTTTGATAATTCATTGTTGTTCTGGGCTTCACTAACCAATTTAAAAAGTCCCTTTGGAAGTCCCCTGTCATCAGAAAGAAAAAAGTCATTTCCCTCAGTAATTTGGGCTTTGTATGTTTGTATCATTAGGTCTATGCCCATATCCTCTGCATATTTCATTTGATATCCTATATAATTCAGTATTTTTTCAATGCAGTTTTCTCCAGTAACCTGTTGAATAACAGTTTCCTCAAAATAATCATCACACTGGGCATATCCTTCTACGATAATTCCAGCCTTGCTTTTTAAATGGTGGTAAAATGCGCCGGTAGACACACCAGCAGCTTTACAGATATGTTGAATGGTAACTGAATCGTATCCATGCCTACGAATTAATTCTGCGGAAACTTCCATTAATTTATTTTTAGTTTGAATAGCCTGTTTATCGCGGCTTGTCATTTTTTTCATTGATATTACCCTTCCTTACTATCTACATAAACATGAATATAGTATAAATGTTACATGGAAAAAACGCAAATATTAGGTAAAATGAAAAAACTGAAGAATAAAATCAGGTTAAATGAAGTAGAAAATTGACCGGTAAAATATGTTATAATTGTTTATAGCAGGTGCACAGTATAGTGCGATTTATTTGCAAAATTAATTTCAGAACTGGACAGCAACCGCAAGCCCAGCATGAGGAATCTTAAATAGGGGTGAAATTATGAAGATTACAGATTTAACACATGTTATTAATGAGGATATGCCAGTTTTTCCAGGAACAGAACCACCAATTTTAGCAAAGGCAAATACATTAGAGAGAGATGGTTTCCGAGAGACAAAAATCACAATGTACTCCCATACAGGCACTCATATAGATGCACCTGCTCATATGATGAGCAATGGACTTTATTTAGATGATTTTGATATAGAACATTTTATTGGGAATGCTACAATTCTTGACTTTTCAAATGAGGATATAAAATTTATTGATGTTGATAGCTTAAAACCTTATGAAGAAAAGATTAAAAAAGTTGATTTTGTAATAATAAAAACAGGATGGAGTAAATACTGGGGAAATAAAAAATATTATGAGGATTTTCCTTCTTTAACTGAAGAAGCAGCCATGTGGCTAACAGGCTTTAATTTAAAGGGTATTGGTATTGATGCAATTTCAATTGATAACATGAAAACAACCACATTTGATGTTCATAAAACATTAATGCCAAAGAATATTATAATCATTGAGAATCTAGTGAATTTAGATGCTATCAGTAACGAATATTTTATTTTAAGTATTATGCCTCTGAAAAATAAAAATGCTGATGGCTCTCCTGTACGAGCTTTTTCAATAGAAAATATATAGTAAATTTGGGTTACTTGAATGTAAATGATATAAGCTCTATGAGATTATAGATAGGGGACAAGTAAGGTAGCTTAATGAGTCATTTAAAAGATTGGTGGGTTGTTGCGTGGGGAGAAAATTGTTTTGTGAAATAAGTCCATTAACATATAGAATTTCGGTTTGCAAAGGCATTCTATTAAGAAAAATTCAATGGATATTTAATAGAAAAAAGTACTCAAGGGATTTTGCTGTAGAACTGTTACCATATATAATTTATAGGCATAAGTCATTGATTAGAAGGCGTTTAGGTAATGTTGACATGGATTTGCAGGAGAATAAGTCTATAAATCTATCCTTGTCCGCACCAAAGGTAAATAGAATTCTAATTAAGCCTGGAGAGGTTTTTTCCTTTTGGAAACTGGTTGGAAATTGTACAGCTAAAAAGGGATATCTAAATGGTCTTGTTATTAAATCAGGGAATGTGAGCAGGGGAATTGGCGGTGGAATGTGTCAGTTTACCAATCTCATTCATTGGATGGTACTGCATAGCCCCCTTACAATAATTGAACATCACCATCACAATAATATAGATCTATTCCCTGATCATGGAAGACAAATACCCTTTGGAACAGGAACATCAATTATGTATAACTATCTTGATTATCAGTTCATTAACAATTCAAAACAGACCTTTCAATTAATAGTTTATACAAATGATGAATACTTGTGTGGAGAATTAAGAAGTGATAGGGAAATAGAAGTTACTTATCATATTAGTGAGGAAAATCAGCATTTTTCCAAAGTGGACAAGGATTATTATAGAAATAATGAGATCTATAGAGAGACAATAGATAAGAATACGGGTAATGTTATTAATAAAGAATTGATTGTTATGAATCATGCAAAGGTTGTATATGATATTAAGCATATTCCTGGAGAAGTTATTCAACAGTAGGGAAGTTCTATTGTGTAAATGTAAAGGCTATTAAGATATAAGAGTATTTATTATATTTTAGTTTTGAAATGGAGGGAAAAATGATTACTGTAGAAGAACAAAAAGTATATGATATTTTAGACATGTTAGAAATTAAGTATACAAGATATGAGCACAAGGCGGTTTATACAATCGAAGAAGCAGATCAATTGGATATATATATTCCTGGTAAGCTGCCCAAAAACCTTTTTCTCCGGAATAGAAAAGGGGACACCCACTATCTTCTAATTGTTGATGGAAACAAGCATGTAGATCTAAAACTTTTATCAAAACAAATAGGAAGTTCGAGTTTATCCTTTGCTTCTGAAGAAAGACTATTCAAGTATCTTGGACTTAAACCAGGCTCTGTTACTCCATTTGGTTTAATAAATGATACTAAAAGAGCTGTAATAGCACTAATAGATAGAGATTTAGTAGGGACAAGTACCATTAGTTTTCATCCAAATGTAAATACAGCAACGATAAGTATTTTCCACAGAGATTTTGAAAAGTTTTTGGAATGGCATGAGAGCAAATTTCAATATGTAGTTATTGATTCTTAAATATGGATAATTGGATTCTAAGGAGGAAATATGAAGATTGTAATAATATTTGGACCACAGGCAGTTGGCAAAATGGTTGTTGGACAAGAACTTGAAAAAATAACAGGATTGAAGCTTTTTCATAATCACATGACAATTGAATTAGTTTCCCATTTTTTTAGCTATGGAACAGAAGCGGGGAAGAGGCTAGTTCAATTATTTCGCAAGGAGATTTTTGAAGAGGTAGCAAAAAGTGACCTGGATGGATTGATTTTTACATTCGTATGGGCATTTAATGAGAAAGAGGATTGGGATTATATTGATAGGGTTTGCAATATTTTCGAATCCAAAGGAGGTACTTCATATTTTGTTGAGCTTGAGGCTGATTTGGATGAAAGACTTAAGAGAAATAAAAGTCCTCTAAGACTGGAGCACAAGCCTACAAAAAGAAATTTGGAGTTCGCTGAGAAGGATCTTCTAAAGTCAATGGAGAAGTATAGACTTAATTCCATGGTTGGAGAGATTAAGAAAGAAAACTATATAAGAATTGATAATTCAAACTTAAGCCCAGAAAAAGTTGCTTTGATGATTAGGGATAGATTTAATTTGTAGCCTCACGTTATAAATAGTTTTAAAAATAGAAATAGAGGTAGCTGCAGCTCAAGTAAATATATATAATGCTACAAGATATTGAATAATATATTTAGTATTTAGGAATACTAAATGTATTAAATTAAGTTGGTGATATATATATGAAACTTACAATAGGAAAAGCAGCAAAAGAAATAGGAGTTACAGTAGTAACTCTAAGAGAATGGGAAAAATCAGGTAAAGTCTCCTCTGAAAGAACAAAAGGAGGACATAGAAGGTTTGATTTAGAAACGGTTCTAGGTTGTGCTAGCTTAAGAAAAGATACTGAAAAAGTTACTTTAATATATACTAGAGTGTCAACACCATCTAGAAAAAATGATCTAGACATGCAAAAACAAGTACTGCAATTATATTGTGCATCTAAAGGCTGGAAATATAAAGTCATAGAGGATATAGGTTCAGGCATTAATTACAATAAAAAGGGTCTTTTAGAACTAGTAAGGCTAATAGAATCAAATGCTATAGAGCGCATCGCAATTAATTATAAAGATAGGCTTTTACGTTTTGGAAGTGAACTCATATTTGAAATATGCAAATATCATAATATAGAAATAGTTGTGCTGACTGAAGATGAGGAAAAGTCATATGAGGAAGAACTTGTAGAAGATGTTCTCTCAGTAATAACAGTTTTTTCAGCTAAGCTGTATGGAAGCAGAAGTCATAAAAACAAAGCAATAGTAGAGGGCGCAAAGAAACTATTTAAAAAGGAAGTCGAAGAGTATGGAAACTGTAGTGAAAACAGTGCGCCAGCACAGCCTTGCAGTTAACAATATAAAAGAACTTAAAGAAATAACCACAGCCTATACAAGGGTTAAAAATTATGTTTACTCAAGGTATAGCGGAATAAACAGCTTGCTATTACTAAAGAATCATAGAGTAACAATACGAGATGAATGGATTAAATCAGAATTTGCAAAACGCTGGAAGCTTCCAGCTAGATATTGGAAAACGGCACTAGATGAAGCAATATCAAATATAAAAACAGAGTGGACCAATACAAAGAGACGGGTAAAGCTTGCTGTAATAAATAATGTCAACCTGTCTGAAGATGAAAGAAAATTTGTTCTATATATTCTTAAAGCTGATAGTATATTGTATGCCATATTACATAATGAAGAATTTAGTCTTCCTAATAAGCTTCAAAGGCTTGTAATAAGGAAGCAATATTTATATAGCTTGATTAAAAGATATATAAGAAAATACAAAGGGGAAATTCCTTACTCCTATAAAACAGAAAGTTTTATGATAGATAATGATATGTATGATTATAAACTAATAGATAATAAGCTTAAGATGTATATACAAGGACTAAAATTTGGACAACGCGTTGAAATAGAGCTTAAAGACAAAAACACCCATAAGGGGAATCTAAGAATTTTAATAAAGGGGAATTTCATAGAAATACATAAAGCCAAATATATCAAAGTTAAAGAAAAACTAAATGTACAAGCTAAAACCATAGGTCTGGATAAGGGGTACAGATGCCTATTAGCAACAAGTGAAAACAAGTTCTATGGGGAAAGGCTAAATGACTTCCTGTCAAAGGAAACTGAAAGGCTAAACAGGATAAATGCAGAGAGAAATAAATTTTGGGCATTGATGAAGAAATACGAAAAGGAAGGTAATATCAAAAGGGCTGAAAACATAAAGAAGTTTAATCTAGGAAGGATTAAGTATAACAGGAATAAATCCAAATTTGATACGCAAGTTAAGAGCTATATAAATAGGGAAATAAATAGATTTATAACAGAAGATAAGCCTACAGAAGTAGTACTAGAGGATCTTGGTTTTGTCAGTTGGAATAACAAATTCCCATCAAATATAAAAAGAAAATTATCAAGATGGATAAAAGGTTATATAAAAGAGAGGCTTTCCTATAAATGCAACTTAAATAACATAGAACAATGTATTGTAAATGCAGCCTATACATCACGAGTGTGTCATAAATGTGGAAGTTTTGGCGTTAGAGATAATGAAGTGTTTACCTGCACCCATTGTGGAAGGATGGATGCAGATTATAATGCAAGTAAGAACATAGAAATGAGAAAGTATGACAGGTCCATATGCTTATATACACCATATAGGAAAGTTAAAGAGATATTAGAAAAGAGATGTTCAGCCTAAAAGAATGATTTCTCCATCACAAGTATAGCTAAACTTGAAAGAGAGGCTACACTTTACCGAAAGGGGGTGGAGAAAGCATTCTAGCTATTAAAAAATGGTTGTGGGAAGTACATGAAGATTATCTTATGTTATTAAGTGTACACTGGCTCAACCAAGACTTTGAAAGAAGAGCGAATTACTGATAAGCTTATAGAATTTTTTAGATTGATTATATAATTCTATAGATTTATCTGACCAGAACAGATAGGAAATATCTGAACAGAATTAAGTAGGGGAGTTGGAAAAGATGGGGTAGTATCAGCTAATGAATTATTAAATTATAACATGGATCCTGTACCTTCCTACTACCTTCAAAAATACATATTAAAGTTGCCAGCTAACCATGACTTGGTAGTAAAAACCAAGGAAAAGATATTAAGCACAAAATGGGTAAAAGATATTTTAATGCTTCAGCAAGAGGATGGTAGTTTTGGACATTTTCATTCTTTAAGCTACTCTAATAATTATTCCATCACCACAGAACAAGCCTTAAGGAGATTAAGAGTTTTAGGGCTGGATTACAGAGACTTATGTATAAAGAAAATTGTTATGTACATGGAGGGATTTTTACTGGGTAAAGAGAAATTCCCAGATAGAAGAGAAAAAATACATGATTGGGATATATATACCCATCTTATGGCAGCAACACAAATACGCCGATTTTTTCCTGAAAGCGAATTAGCAATGGGCATAGCCAATCAGTGGAAAGAAATAATTGAATATGCTTTTTCTGATAATGGATACAATCAAAGACGATACGAGGAAGTTTATGAAGCAATCTTTTCAATTAAGCCTAGGGGTGGTAGATTGGTGGACTTTGTACATTTTTATCCATTAATATTACTAGGTGGATTACTTTCTAAGAAAATAGAATGCCTAGTATTGGACTATGTAATAAATCATCCTACAGGTATATATTATGTATATGATAAGCCTTTGAACATACTTCCAGAGAGTTTTACTTCAAAACAAGGGAGCAGGTATTTGTCTGGAATTGAAATATTAAGTGAATATACAAATTCAAAGGATAAACTGTCCTTTGCTGCTGATTGGTTAATGAATAATGTGTCAGAGGATGGATTTTGGGACATGGGAACAGCTGTAAAGGATAATGTGGTATTTCCCCTATCCAGCTCATGGAGAAATAATTTTAATAGAAAGCTCGATTGTACTGTTAGAATTATGGCATTATTAACTAAATTGGGATACACCTTTTAGAAGGTCTTGGAATATAGCATCATAGTGGGATAGATTTACTAATACATATCTAATGGAAGTAACACCTAAATATAAATGGATGCATACTGTTTCAGTAAAAAGAATTATGTGGAATAGTTGAGCATGGATTGATCCTTGACATTGCAGATACTTTGATTATAGGAAATAATAATTCAGTTGAAGTAATTACAAGAAATATGTAATCTAGTTGATTGGTGACTACATATAGAAAATATTATAATGGCATTGTATAATAAAAACTAGTAATTCTTAATACAATATGGGGGTAAAATATGCAGTATAGATTTGTTACTATGAATGAAAAATATGCTCACGAAATCGCCTTTGATTGGAAATATAGTGATATTTATTCTTTCTATGATATGACTGCTGATGAAGAGGATTTACAAGAATTTCTTCATCAGGATAATTGGAATGATGAATATTTTGCAGTGGTAAATGAAGAAAACCAATTAGTTGGCTTTTATTCATTTAGCTTCGATGATGGTATTATGTGGATAGGTTTTGGCCTTAAACCTGAATTAACAGGAATGGGTATTGGAAAAGAATTTGTAATAGCAGGAATTAATTTTGGAGTGGAGAACTTTAATTATAGAGATAATTATATTATGCTTGGGGTTGCATTATTTAATAAAAGAGCTATAAAATTATATGAGAATATTGGCTTTATACCTGTTGAAGAATATATACAAAAGACAAATAGCGGAGAATATGAGTTCATAAAAATGAAAAAGTACTTA
>JARDZI010000282.1 GCA_029240935.1 Clostridiales bacterium | reverse complement strand
CATCACCATTTCCTATGACAGGTATTTCAACTGCTTCCTTTACCTTTGCAATTATTCCCCAGTCTGCTGTTCCTTCATACATTTGAACTCTGGTTCTCCCATGTACTGCAATAGCTGCTGCACCTGCTCCTTCAGCCATTTTAGCAAATTCAACAGCATTTATGGAAGCTTCATCCCAGCCCTTTCGGAATTTAACTGTTACTGGTTTCTTAGATTTCAACACAGTGTTTTTTATTATACTTTCTGCTAGCTTTGGTTCTCTCATTAGTGCAGAGCCCTCACAGTTTTTAGTTATTTTAGGAGCTGGGCATCCCATATTAATATCAATTAAAGCAACCTTTGGATTTTCACTTATGACCTCAGCCATGTCACCCATTATTTGAGGATCAGAGCCAAATATCTGTACAACCACAGGAGACTCCCTGTCATCAATATCAAGCATAATCTCTGTTCTTTTACTTCCATAATACAAACCCTTTGAGCTTACCATTTCTGTATATACTAGTCCACAGCCATGTTCTCTGCATATTATTCTAAATGCCTTATCTGTTACTCCTGCCATTGGTGCCAAAAATATATTGTTTTTTGATACAAAACCTTTTATATCCATACCTCACCTATTTATTCTTTTCATAAATTACTCTCAAACCTTCAAGTGTCAGAAAAGAATTTACCTCATCAATCATTACGCTTTCTGTTGCAATTAGGTTAGCTAACCCACCAGTAGCAACAACAAAAGGCTTGCTCTCATCATACTTTTTCATTTCAGCCTTCATTTTGTTTACAATATAATCCACCTGGCCTACATAGCCATATATTATTCCTGCCTGCATACTCTGAACTGTATTTTTACAAATCATATTGTGGGGCTTCACAAGCTCTATTCTTGGAAGCTTTGCAGCCCTCTCGAACAGAGCTTCGGCAGCAATCCTTATTCCAGGTACTATTGCACCTCCATAGTAATCAGAGTTTTCACCTACTGCACAAAATGTAGTTGCGGTTCCAAAATCAATAATTATAAGAGGCTTTCTATACAATTCATGGGCTGCTACAGCATTAACTATTCTATCTGCCCCAACTTCCTTGGGATTATCAGTTTTAATATTTATTCCTGTCTTTACACCAGGACCTACTACAATAGGTTCCAGCTTAAAATACTTTCTAATACTGTGCTCTAAAGAATACATAATATTTGGAACTACTGATGAAACTATAACAGCTTCTACCTCATGATAATTAATATTTGCCTTTTCAAACAGTTCTATAACAATTATTCCAAATTCGTCTGCAGATCTTTGGAAATTAGTTGTTAATCTCCAATCTATTAGAAGCTTCTTTCCCTGATACACACCAAGAACAATATTTGTATTCCCAACATCAAAAACTAAAAGCATATTATTCACTCCCTATTATAAAATGCAATGCTCCATAAAGCCTGCTAGTAACCTTCAAAGCATAAATATATTAACTCTACCCATTTTAACAACTTTATATTTAGCTTTCAACTGAAATATTATTAAAATAACAAAACCACTTCCTTATTGAAAGTGGTTCTAATTTATTTTTGTGTCAATTTTAGAAGTACACCTGTTGCAACAGCAGTTACTTTACTCCAATATTGCTAGGACATCATCTGTATTCACTGTGGTTCCCTTTGTAACTACAACCTCAAAAACAGTGCCATCTTCCCCAGCCATTATTTCATTTTCCATTTTCATTGCTTCAAGTATAAACATTACGTCTCCCTTTTTAATATTCTGGCCTTTAGATATTCTTACATCCAAAATTGCTCCAGGCATTGGAGCTTTAATAGTGTTCTTTCCTTCTGCAGGCTTTGATATTGGGGCTTCCCTATTTATCTCTTCTTTTTTGATTTCATTATTTGAAACTTTAGTTTCAATAACTTTTTCCATTGGTGGTGTAGATGCTCCTACTTCTTCAACTTCAACCTCATATTTTTTTTCATTTATGGTTACAATGTACTTTTTCATATTTGAACCTCCCCTGTATAATAATCTTTAGTTTATATATTCAAGACTTAATTGGTTTTCAATATGTTGTCAATTCTCTTGATTGATTTTATCTTGAGTGAGGTTAATGGTATGTTTGCAGCATTACTTACAACAGCCATTATTACTGCAGCATGTTCATCATCCTCAATCCCAACAAGCTTCGTCTCGCCCTTAGTTAAACCTGTCTTTGATGGAGCCTTAAGCACCTCTTGATGTTTAACTTCAACTTCAGGTTTGCTAACTTTAACTTCATCTACTTCCTTATCCTGTTTTGATAAGACTCTTAATATCTTAGATTGAAGTACCATCATAGCTGCTAGAATAATAAGTATAACAAAAACCATAGTAATAAATATCGTTGTTGTGTCTACTCCAAATAGTAAGGTATCATTTAAATTCATTTACATCCCTCCTCAATTACAACGGCATGTCACCGTGTTTCTTTGGTAAATTTTTTTCCCTTCTAGATTCTAACATCAATAGAGATATAACTTATACTTCCTCGTTTCTTTCGATATTATTACTTCATTCACATCGGCTCCAAAACCCGCTAATGATTTTATTATATCTCTAAAATCCTATAGTTTGTTAAAATTTTAATAAATTATTTCATAAAATTTAAAAAAATCTACTTAAATGCAGCATTTGCCTTTAAAACCTCTCATTTTTTATTTATGCCAAAAAAAAGAGGGCATAGGCCCTCTCTTTAAAACAATCCAGTTATTACTCCATTTTCATCTATGTCAATTTTCTCTGCTGATGGAACCTTTGGTAGTCCTGGCATTGTCATTACATCTCCAGTTAATACTACAACAAAGCCTGCTCCGTTTGAAATCTTAACTTCCTTAACAGTAACCTCAAAATCACTTGGGCGTCCTAGAAGTGATGGGTCATCTGAAAGGGAATACTGGCTCTTTGCCATACAAACAGGAACTTTATCAAGTCCAAACTTCTCGAGTTCCTTTATCTGATTCAATGCAGCCTTTGTATATATTACACCCTTACCACCATAAATATTAGTTGCTATTTTATTAATTTTCTCTTTTATGGATAGATCAGTGTCATATAACACTTTGAAATTGCTAGGCTTGCTTTCTATTGTGGCTACAACCTTTTTAGCAAGGTCCTCTCCACCTTCTCCACCCTTTGCCCATACTTCACAAAGGGAAACCTGAACACCTAATTCTGAACATCTATTTTGTATGTACTCAACTTCCTTATCAGTATCGCTAACAAATTTGTTTATTGCAACAACTACTGGGACTCCAAAACCAGTTACGTTTTCAATATGCTTTTCAAGGTTTTCAAAGCCTCTTCCTAATGCTTCTACATTTTCTTCATTCAATTTATCCTTAGCAACTCCACCGTGATGCTTTAGTGCCCTTACAGTTGCAACTATTACAACACAGGAAGGATTAAGTCCTCCAAATCTGCACTTTATATCAAAGAACTTTTCAGCACCTAAATCAGCACCAAAACCAGCCTCAGTAACAACATAATCTCCAAGCTTTAATCCAAGCTTTGTTGCCAGGATACTGTTGCAGCCATGTGCTATATTTGCAAAAGGTCCTCCATGAATAAGTGCTGGAGTATTTTCAAGGGTTTGAACTAGGTTTGGTTTAATTGCATCCTTTAAAAGCATTGCCATTGCACCTTGAACCTTTAAGTCCCTGCAGTAAACAGGATTTCCATCCAAATTATACGCAACAACAATTCTGGATACTCTCTCCTTTAGGTCAGTTAAGCTAGTTGACAAGCATAATATTGCCATAATCTCTGATGCAACTGTAATCATAAATCCATCTTGTCTTACAAATCCATTTGGCTTTCCACCAAGACCTACTACAATATCTCTAAGTGCTCTATCATTCATGTCCAATACTCTTTTCCAGAGTATTCTTCTTGAATCTATTCTTAAGTCGTTACCATGATGAATGTGATTATCCAGTGTAGCTGATAATAGGTTATGAGCAGATGTAATTGCATGCATATCTCCTGTAAAGTGAAGGTTTATATCCTCCATAGGTACAACCTGAGCATATCCCCCTCCTGCTGCGCCACCCTTTACTCCGAAAACTGGTCCTAGGGATGGTTCTCTCAATGCTATTATAGCTTTCTTGCCTATCCTATTCAATGCCTGACCAAGTCCAACAGTAACAGTTGACTTTCCCTCTCCTGCTGGAGTAGGGTTAATTGCAGTAACGAGTACCAGCTTTCCATCTGGCTTATCCTTTAGTTTTTCTAAAACACTTAAGGATATCTTAGCCTTGTACTTTCCGTAGGATTCTACGTCATCTTCTTCGATTCCAATTCCTCTTGCAACTTCTAATACTGGTTTCATTTTTGCTTCCTGAGCAATTTGAATATCACTTTTCATAATAACACCCCTTGCTATATATATTTCTTCAAATAAAAATAAACACTTCTATCATACCATAACCCGGTATAAAAGGGAAGTGTCACATTATAAAAAAAATTGGCGGAACTTTCATTCCACCAATTTTTTACTCTTCACTGAATACAGCTTCGAATTCCTCAGCATTAAGGGTTTCTCTGTCAAGTAAAGCATTTGCAATTTTATTAAGTTTATTCATATTTCCATTTAAAATGCTTTCTGCTTTCTTATATGCAATTTCGATTAAATCTCTAATTTCTCCATCTATAACCGCAGCAATTTCTTCACTATAATTCCGTGATTTATTGAAATCTCTGCCAATAAATACTTCATCATGGCCTCCAAACTCTATTGGGCCAAGCT